>JANMHO010000372.1:0-4608 GCA_031375195.1 Rhodobiaceae bacterium | reverse complement strand
CTGATAATGCGGAAGTTTCGCCCCAAGCTCTGTCACCTGTCGCGTGACGATCGCACCCACGAAGAAAATGGTCACGAATGTCAGCAAAACCGTTACGCCTACCGCAAGACCATGGGGTATGCGTCGGCGTCGCATGAACTGCACAACGGGAGACAGGGCGAAAGCCAGGAGAACGGCGATGGCCAAGGGCACGAAAAGCTCGCTGCCATAGTGGAGCGCCCCGATGATAATGACGGCAATAACGGCCTTCTCAAGCATGCCGCCGCTGCCGCCACTAGTGTAACGGTACTTGTCCATCGCTCGCGCTGCGGGACCGATTTCAGCCACCGAAACTCCCCCCGACAATCATTTTCGCCTGAACGTCCTCCATGTGGTTGGCTTAATCATCATGCGGCCGCCTGCCGGTTCACGGATGAATCCGCCAGACGCGTGAGATGCTGGTCGGCGGCCTGTTCCTCGTCAAGCGTCTCCTGCAGCAAGGCCTTGGCGCCGCCATAGCCCAGCTCGCCCGCCCAGCACGCCAGAGTTCCGTAACGCGCGATTTCATAGTGCTCAACAGTCTGGGCCGATGAAATGATTGCCGCATCGAGTGTGCGTCCGTCCTCGATTTCCGTCATCACTTCTTCAGCTTCCTTAAGCAAACCCTCCAAGGCTTCGCATTTTTTGGCCACCGGTTTCTTGCCCATGGCGGCAAAAACTTCTTCCAGCCGCTTGACATGAACGACAGTTTCTTCGAGGTGGTCTTCGATTGCGGTTTTCAGAGCTGGCGAGGCGGCCATCTTGGCCATTTTGGGAAGCGTCTTTACCAGCTTCTTCTCAGCGTAATAGATGTCCTTCAGGGTTTCGTGAAACAGGTCTTCCAGTGTTTTTACAGCCATGACGGCCTCCTAAGTTGTGGGGTGAAATTCTGTCTGATCTTCTCCAAGTGGCTCTGCAGGGGCCCAGAAGAACCCCGCTTCCAACAACACATGGAGGAAGCGATAGTTCCTGACCTGGAAAACAAAAGTTCACGCGCGGCGGAACGATTGGCCGGATGCGGCGTTGAGGGTGAATAGATAATATTCTGGAGGTGCGTCATGCGCGGAATACTTTTGTGGCTGGTTGGAATTCCCATTCCCGTTATCATCGGCCTCTACCTTTTTGATGTCCTGTAGCCCGGAAAACAACTTGCAGTGAGGAAACAATAATGAACATATCAAATACAACCGAGGCCGCCTGCGACATCGGGTTTTTCCGCGCCACCGGCATTGCGCTTGCCGCGCTTACAGCGATTGCTGGCTCCATCACGCTCACACTAACACTTCAAGGGGATGCCAATACTCCGCAAATAGGCTTGGCAGACGCTGCCCAGCCTGTCGCCACGGACTGAACCACTGAGGCACGACAAAGCCAGGGGCTAGACGGCCAGTTCAACTCCGGGATTTTCCTATCGGAACCCACTGGGATTTTCCGCGTTCTCGGTCTAGGGTCTTTGCGCGGCGGGAATGCTGCCCTGCATTACGTGCCAGGCAGGGTAGCCCTGAATGAATCGGAGTTGATTTGGCGATGCTGCGATTGATTGAAAAACTCACCCAATCGCGCCGCCCGTCGCCCTGGGATGATGGCCAGCCAATCAGCGCGGAAATATTCGGGCAAGAGCGGTCAAGACAGCATGCACGCAGCCTGGCTGAATCCCAGCGCGTGACCGATCACCCACTTCTGGTGCACTCAATTATCGCCAGGATCATTGACAATGCTGATGCTCTGCACGGGGCCTACGTTCAAATATGCGCGGCCATCGCAGAAAACAAGGCGGTTACGCCAGCAGCCGAATGGTTGATAGATAACTATCATCTCGTCGAGGAACAGATACGGCAAACGCGAGCCGACCTCCCACCCGGCTTCTATCGGCAACTACCTAAACTTGCACAAGGGCCGTTGGCGGGTCATCCGCGAATCTTCGGCCTGGTCTGGGCCTATGTCGCCCACTCCGACAGCCGCTTTGACCCCGAGACACTGACAGATTTTGTCAATGAATACCAAAAGGTGCAGCCACTCACAATTGGCGAACTGTGGGCCGTTGCAATCAGCCTGCGTTTGATCCTCATCGAAAACCTGCGGCGCATCTCTGAGCGTATCATGACGGCGAGGCGTGACCGGGAGGCAGCCGACAAACTCGCTGATCAGGTGCTTGATCTTGGGCGCAGGGAGACCAGTATCGCAAGCCTTTTCAAAAAATCGGGGGAACCGGCTGTCACACAGACATTCGCGGTGCAGCTCATCCAGCGGCTGCGCGACCATAACCACCTGGCAACCCAGACACTTGACTGGCTAAAGCTCAAGACGGACGCACTTGGCTACTCCTTCGAGGAGGCCGTCAATGGTGAACACCACCGGCAGGCGGCTGCCAACGTCACAGTGCGCAATATTGTCACCAGCATGCGTTTCATTTCAGATGTCAATTGGGATGTTTGGTTTGACAGCGTCAGCCTTGTTGACAGACTGCTGCGCACCCAGCCGACCTATGGTGAAATGGATTTCCCAAGTCGCACCATCTATCGCACCGCAATTGAAGAATTGTCGCGCGGGTCTGCCCACAGCGAACTGGACATCGCGCAGCGGGCAATAGACGAAGTAATAACGGTGCAAGACCGGAGAAGCGACACTGCGGATAACACCGGCTTCAATCTCGTCGGCCCAGGCCGCCCGAAGTTTGAAGCCGGGCTCGGTTTCAAGCCAGCACCTCTATCGCGCTTGAGGATGGCGATTCGGTCGTCGGCGTTGTCAGGGTACGCAGGCAGCATTGCAATACTAACCCTTGTGATTGTTGTCGTTGGCTTCCTGCTGCTGCTCAAATCCGGCGCATCCCTGACCTTGTTGATTCTGTTAGCGGCGTTTGCGTTTTTATCTGTCGCGGAACTGAGCACGGCGGTTGTCAATTTCACCATGACACGCCTGCTTGATGCGCCGATCATTCCGGGCCTGGCTTTGCGCGATGGAGTGCCCGAGCAGTTCCGCACACTTGTAGCAGTGCCGTCGCTTCTCACATCGCGCGACGATATTGAGGACTTAATCGACCGGCTCGAAGTCCACTATCTGTCGAATTCCGATGGAGAGCTGTATTTCGCTCTTCTGACAGACTGGACAGATGCGCCGGAGGAGCATGCGCCCCATGATTCCGAGTTTCTGGCTTTGGCACTGGAGGGAATTTCGCGCCTTAACGCGCGCCATGACACCAACCGCCTCATTCTCTTGCACAGGGCACGGAAATGGAATCCCCAACAAAACATATGGATGGGCTGGGAACGCAAGCGCGGCAAGCTCAATGAATTGAACCGCCTGTTGCGCGGTGCGGCTGACACAAGTTTCATGATCATCGGCGGCAGGCTCCCGGAGGCGGTCCGGTTTGTCATAACGCTTGATGCCGACACAAAACTTCCACGTGATGCGGCGCGCCGACTTGTTGGAAAATTGGCGCATCCGCTGAACCGGCCAAGGTTTGACCCAGAATCCGGCAGAGTGATGGAGGGCTATGGCGTATTGCAACCACGCGTTACGCCATCGCTGCCGGTTGGCCACTATGGTTCTCTCTTTCAACGCCTGTTCTCCTCCACACGCGGCATTGACCCCTATGTCTTCGCCGTTTCCGACGTGTACCAGGATTTGTTTGGCGAAGGTTCTTTCGCGGGAAAAGGCAT
Source organism: Rhodobiaceae bacterium (assembly GCA_031375195.1). Taxonomy (GTDB): domain Bacteria; phylum Pseudomonadota; class Alphaproteobacteria; order Rhizobiales; family Aestuariivirgaceae; genus Aestuariivirga. The sequence goes on along the minus strand of JANMHO010000372.1, from coordinate 931 downwards.
CTATGACATTGATGCGTTCGAATCCGCTTTGGCTGGCAGAGTCCCGGATAACTCCATGCTGAGCCACGATCTCTTTGAAGGTGTCTTCGCGCGCGCCGCTCTGGTGACGGATGTGGAAGTCGTGGAAGAGTATCCGGAGCGTTACGGGGTGGCAGCGGCCCGGCAACACCGTTGGGTGCGCGGTGACTGGCAGTTGCTGCCCTGGATGCTCGCCAGGCTTTCGACAGGGCCGCGTGGACCTGCCGAAAGCGTACCAGCGTTGGGCCTGTGGAAAATGTTTGACAACCTGAGGCGCTCAGTCACGCCGATAGCAACGCTTCTGAGCCTCTTTGCGGGCTGGCTTTGCCTGCCTGTCGCCCTCGCTGCAATATGGACTGGCTTCATCGTGCTCGCTGGTGTTGTTCCACCACTGCTTCCTGCTCTCGCGGGAGCCATTCCCAAGCGATTGCCACTCACTGTTGCCAGTCGTATCCAGTCGTCCTTGATTGATTTTGCACACGCTGTGGCATTGACCGGCGCGAACCTGGTGTTTCTCGGCCATCAAGCAGGCGTTATGGCCGATGCGGTCGGGCGCACACTCTACCGCCTCATAGTCAGCCGGAAAAACCTTCTCGAATGGACAACGGCGGCGCAAGCCGCGGCGAGTCCCACTGCGAGTATTTTTGGCTCCTATAGTTCGATGGCGTCCAGTTTGGCGGCTGGCATATTTGCGGTTTTCACAGCACTTTATCGAAGCGACGATACTTGGATCATTATTCTCCCCTTCGCCCTTTCCTGGTTTGCAGCGCCGGCGGCAGCCCTGTACATGAGTCGCTCGCCAAAATTGGAGGATGCTTTGGAGTCATCTCCCGATGACCGCGGAATATTGCGGGTGGTGGCGCGGCGCACGTGGAGATTTTTTGAAACCTTTGTCACTGCGGCTGAAAACATG
>JANMHO010000322.1:0-2249 GCA_031375195.1 Rhodobiaceae bacterium | reverse complement strand
TGCGGGCTGGTGCCGCAGCAGCCGCCGATGATTTTGGCGCCGGCGTCGAGGGCGATGCGGGCGTAGTCGGCCATCAGTTCGGGGGTTCCGGTGTAGTGGATGTGGCCATCCTTGTATTGGGGAATTCCGCAATTGCCTTTGGCGACGACCGCTGCATCCGGGCGGGCCTCACTGATTCCCAAAACCGTTGCGATCAACTCCGATGCGCCAACACCGCAGTTGGCGCCGATGGCCACGGGCTGGGTTGAAAGCGAACTTGCAAGCGCGCCGAAAGCCTTGGGCGTGATGCCCATCATGGTACGGCCGTTGGTGTCAAAACTCATGGTGGTCACAATTGGCAGGCCAGCCTTGGCAGCCCCTTCAACGGCGGCGCGCAACTCTTCCTCGGAAGACATGGTTTCAATCCAGAGCACGTCAACACCACCCTCTTTCAAGGCCATGGCCTGTTCTTCAAAGGCGGAGACACCCTCTTCGTGGGGCATGGTGCCGACGGGCATGAAAATTTCGCCTGTGGGGCCAATGGAGCCTGCCACATAGACAGCGCGGCTAACGGCGCCCGCTTCGGCGCGGGCAAGCTTTGCCGCCGCCATGTTGATTTCGCGAACCTTGTCCTGATCATTGTGAAGCTTCAGGCGATGGCGATTGCCACCAAAGGTATTGGTGAGAATGATATCGGCGCCAGCCTCGATGAATTCCCGATGGAGCTTTCGCACCCGGTCCGTGTGCTGAAAATTCCACAACTCCGGCGCATCGCCTGAAACCAGGCCCATCTGGAAATAGTTGGTTCCGGTCGCCCCATCGGCCAGGAGCCAGGGCCGGGTGGCAAGTGCTTCAGTAAATGATGGATGCGCCATGGAAACCTCTCAATATAAAGAACTCTTTATATGGTTTCCAACCGCTTTGCAAAGCCCTATTGCGCTGGCAGATCCACCGCAACCCGCAGGATCGACAGCCTTTCGCGCCGCTCGATTCTGACCTTCACATCCTCCGGCGTGACTGAGACATGCCGGGTTATGGCATCAATGATATCTTTCCTCATCTCGCTCAGCAGATTCATCCGGCTGGAGTTGGCGCGTTCGTGAGTGAGCAAAACCTGCAACCGTTCGCGGGCAACGGGCGCCGTGCCCGGTTGCGGATCACGGCGCTTGAACAAACCAAAAAAACTCATGCCGCCCTCCCGCCGAAGATCTTGTTGATCAGATTGAAGCGGTCATGGGGAACATTCATTGCGATACTCTCGCCCATAAGCCTGCGGGCCGCGTCGGCATAGGCGCGCGCCGGTGCCGAGAGCGGATTTGCCAGTGTCACGGGCTGGCCCAGGTTTGAGGCGCGCAACACCTGGTCACTTTCCGGAATGATGCCGAGGAGCGGCACGGACAAAATATCCATCACGTCTTCCACCCGCAGCATGTCGCCCCGCCCGGCGCGGGCCGGATCAAAGCGGGTGATCAGCAGGTGTTTTTCAACCAACTCGCCCTTTGCCGCCCTTTCAGTCTTGGCATCGAGAAGCCCGATAATGCGATCTGAATCGCGCACCGATGAAACTTCCGGGTTGGTCACAATCACCGCCGCATCGGCATGGCGCATGGCCATGACGGCGCCGCGCTCGATGCCTGCAGGGCTGTCGCAAATGATCCAGTCAAATTGCCCGCGCAATTCCTTGATGACACGGGCCAGGCCCTTTTCGCTCAAGGCATCCTTGTCGCGCGTTTGCGAGGCCGCAAGCAGGGACAGGGTTTCAATGCGCTTGTCCTTGATCAGCGCCTGGTGCAGCTTGGCGTTGCCCTGGGCCACGTTGATGAGATCATAAACCACGCGGCGCTCCGCCCCCATGACGAGATCGAGATTGCGCAAGCCAACGTCAAAATCGACGACGACGACATTTTTTCCGCTAACCGCGAGGGCGGCACCCAAGGCGGCGGTGGAGGTTGTCTTGCCTACGCCTCCCTTGCCAGACGTTACGACGACAACTTTCGACATTGGAATTGCTCCTGACATTTTCAGTTCATTGTTTCGATGTTCATGATGTCTTGATTGAGCCGCGCCTGCACCGAAGCGCCGCGCAATTTGGGATCAAAGTCATCCGCCGTTTTGTAGAGGCCGTCGATCACCAGGATCTCGGCGTCAAACTTGTTGCAGAATATGCGCGCGCTGGCATTGCCATTGGTGCCCGCAAAGGCCCGGCCGCGCAGGCTGCCATAGACATGGATTGAGCCGCCTGCGATGATTTCCGCTCCCGACGCCACGGA
>JANMHO010000316.1:0-4782 GCA_031375195.1 Rhodobiaceae bacterium | reverse complement strand
TTCACCTACGCGGAAATCGCCGGCATGTTCGGCAACAAGTCTGGTGGTGCTTCGGTATATGGAGCGACGGCTTGGCTGCGCTATTCCAAATTCGTGGCCCCGCTTTCCGTATGGTGCAACTGGTTCGCCTGGAGCCCCGTGCTGTCGCTGGGTTGCGCCATTGCCGCAGGCTATATTCTAAATGCCCTGTTCCCGATCCCTGCGGCAGATTCGCAGATGGTCATGGATTGGGTCGCAGCCAATTTGGCGTCCCTCAAGCCTGAAGACCCGCGCGCTGTGGAATGGCTTGCCGCCAATGCTGGCAAAACCTTGCAAGACGCCGCAGCGGCCCTGTTGCCAGCTGACGGTGTTACAGCGCTTACGCCTGCAATCCGCACCTGGGAACTGTTCGGAATTCCGGTTCCGGGTCTCGGCACCTTGCATTTCAACACAACCTTCGTGATCGGCGCGATATTGATGCTGATCATGTTTGCGATCCAGCATCGCGGCATTGCCTCAACCGCTGCCGCCCAGAAAATTCTGGCCATCGTCGTGTTGGTACCGCTGCTGCTTGTTGGCCTCGTGCCAATTCTCACCGGTGCTATCGACAGCGCTAACGTAACCGGCCTTGTTCCTCCCACTGGCGCCTATTCCGGCGTTGACGGCACCTGGAGCATCGGCGGCTGGACACTGTTTCTCGGGGGACTTTACATCGCCGCCTGGTCAACTTACGGCTTTGAAACCGCCGTTTGCTACACCCGCGAATTGAAGGACCCGAAGACCGATACATTCAAGGCCATAATCTATTCCGGCCTTCTCTGCTGCCTGTTCTTCTTCCTCGTGCCTTTCGCCTTCCAGGGTGTTCTTGGCCACGCAGGCATGTTGGCGCCTGGCATCGTTGATGGCACCGGCATTGCGGAAGCCTTGGGCAACATGGTTGGCGGCAACAAGGTCATCGTCCAGATATTTGTGATCCTGATGATCCTGGCACTGTTCCTGGCCATCATGACAGCAATGGCGGGTTCCTCCCGCACCCTTTATCAAGGGTCGAAAGACGGCTGGTTGCCGAAGTACCTGAGCCACGCTAACGAACATGGCGCGCCTACCCGCGCCATGTGGACGGATTTCGCTTTCAATCTGTTCCTGCTGGCGCTCGCCTCTGACCTGGCTGGCTACTTCTACGTCCTCGCCATCTCCAACGTGGGCTACATTATCTTCAACTTCCTCAACCTCAATGCAGGCTGGATCCACCGGATGGACTCAGGCCACATTGCGCGTCCGTGGAGGGCCCCCACGTGGCTCATTGGCGTCAATACGATCCTGGCTTTTGTGAACGCCCTGTTCCTGGGTGCCGGTGCAAAAGTCTGGGGTTATTCAACAGCCCTCTGGGTCGGCCTCATCTTTGCGGCACTCATCTTCCCTGTGTTCTACTTCCGCCACTACATTCAGGATGGCGGCAAATTCCCCAAGGGCGCGCTTGAAGCTCTTGGATTGAAAGATGGCGACATGGGCGAAAGGAAAGCCGGCATGCTGCCCTACCTCACTCTTGTGCTGGGTGCGGCGGTTGTCCTCTGGGCCAACTGGTTCTTCGTGCTGCCAGGCTAAAACGAAACCCAAAATCAGCGCGCCCCGAGTTAAAATTTGGGGCGCGTTTTATTTTGTGCGGTTGCTTACATCGGCATTTTGACTTCCTCCAAACTGGGCGTAAGGAAGGGTGACGCTGTCAGCCTACAATGACAGTCAACAACGGGAGAAACTCATGCAGATATCAGTAACAAAACGTCTCTTGATGGCATCAAGCCTCGCGCTTGCCATCCACTTCACCAGCGCCGGATTTGCCCAGGCCGATGAGCTCGACGACATTGTAAAGGCCGGAGTTCTCAAGGTCGGAATTTTCGAAGATTTTCCGCCCTTCTCATCCGCTGGCACAGACATGAAATCCCAAGGTTATGACATCGACGTCATCAATGCCCTGGCAGCCGCCTTGGGCGTCACTCCGGAACTGACCGGAATCACCGGACAAAACCGCATTCCGTCACTCACCGAACACAAGCTCAACCTGTTGGTCAGCGTAGGCGTGAGCGATGAGCGCAAGAAGGTCGTGGCCTTCACAGCTCCCTACGCGCCCTATTCTATCGACGTCGTCGGCCCAAAGGCGCTGGAAGTCAAAGGCCCTGCCGATTTGGCTGGCAAGTCGGTTGCCGTCAATCGCGGAACCCTTGAAGATACCTCCGTCACGGAAGCTGCCCCCGCTGGCACCGACATTCAGCGCTTCAACGACTACAACGGGGTGATTTCGGCGTTCCTCTCGGGCCAGGTGCAGTTGATGGTTGTGGGAAATGACGTGGGCGCGGCAGTGCTTGCCAAGCAGCCCGCCAGCGAACCCGAATCAAAGTTCCAGTTGCTGAATTCTCCATCTGCCATGGCCATTAATCTCGGCGAGGACCGCCTGCTGGCCAAACTCGACGAAACCCTGGCGGCCATGAAGAAAGATGGCACCCTCGATGCCATTTCGAAGAAGTGGCTGTTCATCCCGCTGGCGCCGGAACTCTGAACCAAACATGGCCTATCAGCTCGATTTCGGAGCCCTGCTCCAATATCTGGGCTTGTTTCTTGAAGGCGCGGCAGTCACGCTCGGTTTGACTGCCGTCGCCTCATTTTTGGGGATTGCAATTGGCATCGCCGGCGCGGCGACGCTTCGCAGCAACGCCGCTATATTCCGAAATGCGGTGAAAGCCTATGTCGAGCTGATCCGCAACACGCCCTTCATCGTCCAGATGTTTTTCATTTTCTTCGGCCTGCCAAGCATCGGCCTGAGAATCACCGCTCTGCAAGCCGCAGCCCTGGCCATGACAATCAATCTTGCAGCCTATGCCATCGAAATCATTCGCGCAGGCCTTGAAGCCGTGCCCGCAGGCCAGGGCGAAGCCGGCCGCAGCATGGGACTTCGCCCCGCGCTGATTTTCATTCTCATTCTGCTGCCGCAAGCCTTTGCCAATGTGTACCCGGCCCTCGTTGGCCAGATCACCATCACCATGCTCGAATCCGCCGTAGTCTCGCAAATCGCTGTGGTCGATTTAACCCATGTGGCGGACTTCATCCAATCCCGCAATTTCCGCAGCTTCGAAACCTATCTGATCATCACTGTCATTTACCTGATGCTGGCTGTCAGCATGCGCCGGCTGTTGGCCATCGCCGGACGCGGACTTTTTGCGGGCCGCGTGCGCTGATGGAATTCACCACATGGGACATCGCGCGCAACCTGCTGCTGGCAGCCCCGCTGACCCTGCTGCTTTCAGCCATCGCATTTGCGGGCGGCGGAATGGTGGGCCTGCTCCTGCTGGTCACCCGCATCGGCCCCTATAAATGGGCCGGCACATGCGTCATGCTCTACGTCGAGCTGTTCCAGAGCACGCCGCTTCTGTTGCAATTGTTTCTGGTCTACTACGGCCTGCCCATGCTCGGCATTGAAGTGTCAGCCTGGCTTGCCGCCACTGTTTGCCTGACCCTCTATTCCAGCGCTTACCTTACCGACATCTGGCGCGGCAGCGTGGAAGCAATTCCGCGCGGCCAATGGGACGGCAGCGCCAGCCTTGGGTTGCACTATATTTCTCAATTGCGGCTGGTGATCCTGCCGCAGGCGACGCGCATGGCCGTCCCGCCAACCGTGGGTTTCCTCGTGCAGCTCGTCAAAAGCACAGCGCTTGCGTCAATTCTCGGTTACCATGAATTGGTCAAAACCGCGCAAATCCTGACCAACGCCACCTTCCAGCCATTCCTCATATTCGGATTGGTGGCGCTGATCTATTTCGCGATCTGCTATCCGTTGACCAGCCTGTCCCGCAATCTCGAGCGGCGATTGGCGCAAACGTAAGGCCTATTCTTTTTCCAGCTTCGCCCAAATCCACTTGAGTTCTGCTTCCACATCCACCGGCAGCGGAGACTGCACGGCTAGCAGAAAGAGGTCCTCATCCGGCCTTCTCACTGTCTGGAAACAGGGCCAGGGCCAATTCTCACTGTTTTGGCAGTTTCTCCCACGCCGCCCGCAGCAGCTTTTCCGCATCTGGTGAAATTGGCGCTGTAGCAGAAACTTTCTTGAGAGTGGCTGGCGGCGGATAGAGGCCTTTGTTTTTCAGCAGCGCAGGTTCGATATATGGGGCCGATGTCAAGACAGGGTTGGCATAACGCAGGAAGTTCGTGTTGGCGGCGGCGATGTCTGGCCTGAGCATGAAGTCGATGAGCTTGTAAGCAGCATCCTTGTTTTGGGCATTGGTTGGGATAACGAAGTAATCCAGCCACATTGAGGTTCCCTCCAGAGGAACGCTATAGGTAATTTGCCCGGTGCCCTTCTTCTTTGCTTCTTCTGCCGCGCGAAATGTGGCACCCGGGAAGCCGATGCTAACGCAGTACTTGCCTGAGGCCATGCTTTCACCCCAGCCTTCATCTGGCACGCGTTTCACGTATTGTGAAATTTTTCCAAGGGCCGCATCAAGCGCCTCAATATCGGCGATGCCAATATTCTTGATGTCACCGCCGAGATAGGCAATGAGGGTGGGCGTGACGTCAAGCGGCTCATCGTTCATGGATATGCCGCATTGCGCCAGCGAGGCGGCAATCTCTGGGTCCATCACCAGGGATGTGCTGTCAAGCTTGAGGTCTGGTCGAAGGGCCTTGACCTTATCGACATTGACTGCAAGTCCCATCGTTCCCCACATATAGGGCTCACTGTGCAAATTGCCTGGATCCAGAACGTCGGAAGCAGTGCGCACCTTTGGATCGACGTCAGCGGAGTTTGGAATTTTG
>JANMHO010000267.1:0-1730 GCA_031375195.1 Rhodobiaceae bacterium | reverse complement strand
CAAGGATGTTGTCGTGGTCGTGCGCTTCCAGGGGCCGAAGGCCAACGGCATGCCAGAGCTTCACCGCATGACACCGCCTCTTGCTGTATTGCAGGACAAGGGATTCCGTGTGGGCCTCGTCACCGATGGCCGCATGTCCGGTGCTTCTGGCAAAGTGCCCGCCGCCATTCATGTGACACCAGAGGCCGCCAACGGCGGCGCCATCGCCAAAATCCGCGACGGCGACATCATCCGCATCGACGCCGACGCGGGTCGCCTCGAAGTCATGGTGGATGAGACGGAATTTTTCGCCCGCAAGCCCGCCACCACGAATCTTTCAAAGAATGGCCAGGGCACAGGCCGCGAATTGTTCGCAGCCTTCCGCAATCTCGCAGGCCGCGCCGACCAGGGCGCATCGATTTTCGAGGAGGTTTGACATGAACCGCGACGTACAGACAGGTTTGGAGGCGATCTTGAAATCGGCGCCGGTGGTGCCGGTGATGGTCATCGAAAACGTTGCCGAAGCGGTGCCGCTGGCCCGCGCCTTGGTGAAGGGGGGCCTGCCGGTCCTGGAAATCACGCTGCGGACCAAGGCGGCGCTCGAGTGCATCAAGGCCATCATCGCCGAAGTCGAAGGCGCCATCGTCGGCGTCGGCACGGTGCTCGACGGCAAGAAACTCAGGGAGACAGAGCATATCGGCTGCGCTTTCGCGGTGTCGCCGGGTTTCACCCGTTTGCTGCTCGATGCGGCGGAGGACATGATCATTCCATTGTTGCCGGGCAGCGCCACCGCAGCAGAATGCATGACGCTGATGGAGCGCGGCTACCGCTTCCAGAAATTTTTTCCGGCCGAGGCGGCGGGCGGTATCGCCTATCTCGCGTCGCTTGCCTCGCCTCTGCCGCAAGTGAACTTCTGCCCGACAGGCGGCATCACGCTGGAATCCGCGCCCCGGTATTTGAAACTCGCCAATGTCATAACTGTTGGCGGTTCCTGGATGGTGCCGAAGAAACTGATCGCGGCAGGCGATTGGGCGGGGATAGAAGCCCTGGCCCGCGAGGCGTCTAAACTTGGGCACTCCGCACAAATTCCGCCAGCTCTCGGTTAAAGCGCGGCGCGTCTTCGGCAAAAGGCGCATGGCCAATGCCGTCATACATTGAAAGCCGCGCGCCGGGCACAACCGCTGCCGTGAGTTCCCCGAGTCCTTTCAACACAAGCTTGTCTTCGCTTCCCTGGGTAACCAGTACCGGCACATCAAGTTTTGCCAGAATGCCGCCGTCCGATGCAGGCCTGCTGAGATGCGCCCCGCGAATACCCGGCGGAACCAGCATGTTGTAGCCGAAAACCGCTTCGAACTCCTCCGGGCTGGGTTGCTTCTCATAGCAGGCCCGAATGAAGTGCCAGGTCGCCTTGGTATTGGCATCAAGATCATTGCCGCTCATGTCACTCAGCAATTCCGTTCCCGGTCCATTGAAGGCCGCGTCATTATTTGTCCGCGCACAAACGTAGTTTATTCCTGCAATGCGGCGGGTGCCGTAGGCCTCCGCATAGTCGCTCACGATACGGCCCGCATAGGACCAGCTCACAAGCACGGGCCGCCCCAGGTTGAAGGCCTCCATGACGCAATGAACATCATCGGCAAAAAGCCTGTCATCGGCATAACGCGAGATATCCACCGGCTTTTCCGAAGCGCCGTGGCCACGTATGTCGAAAGCAATGAGGCGAAAATCACGGGCAAGTGCCGGAGAGGAAA
>JANMHO010000273.1:0-1532 GCA_031375195.1 Rhodobiaceae bacterium | reverse complement strand
CGGGCAAGCCACATAGGGCAATTCCTTCCAGCCTTGCCTGCTGGTGATCATGCCTGAGGCCATGATGGGCAATGCCTTGTCCCATGGGCCAATGCGGCTTTCCAGCACCTCGTCAAAGGCATTGCCCTTGACTTCCAGAATACCCTGCGGCGCGGAAATGGTTGCCAGAATTGCGCCATCCTCCCCCACACGGTAGGCGCGGAATGATGTTGTTCCCCAATCGAGCGCGATGAAACTCAAAGCGGCTTCACTCCGCCGGGCTTGTAATCCTGCTTGAAAGTTTTCAAGCGGTTGCGGAGCGGCGCGCCGAAGCCTGGAGCCGAAATTTCAAATTCATCGCCATCCTCGGTTGCGATTCCATCGGCGATGCTGAGGGTTCCGGTGCCGAAGAAATGAATATGCACGTCGCCGGGCCGGCGGAAGCCTTCATATTTGAAATGGTGGTATTCAAGATTGGCTATCGTGTGAGACATATTGGCTTCGCCGGTGAGAAAGGGCTTTTCCCATATCACCTTGCCGCCACGCTTGATGCGGCTCGTGCCTTCGATGTGGCTGGGGGGAATCCCTGCAATCATTTCAGGGCCGATGGCGCAGTGCCTGAGTTTTGAGTGGGCGAGGTAGAGGTAGTTCTGGCGCTCGGTGATGTGATCTGAATATTCATTGCCGAGCGCGAAGCCCAGGCGCACTGGCTTGCCCTTGGCGTCGATCATGTAGAGGCCGGTGAGTTCCGGTTCCTCGCCGCCGTCCAGGGCGAAGGAAGGTTTGGGCAGCGCGGCACCCGGCGGCACAAGCCATGAACCGTCGCCTTTATAGAACCATTCGGGTTGCACACCCGTTTCGCCCTTTGCGGGCCTGCCGCCTTCCAGTCCCATCTTGAACATTTTGAGCGAGTCGGTCAGTTCGGCGGCTTTGCCCTCCAACTTGACGTGCATGGCGTCGCGAGCTGAGGCAGAACCCAAATGAGTGAGGCCAGTTCCAGCAATCATGCAGTGGGCGGGGTCTTCGTGGTCGACGGGCGGAAGCAGGCGATTTTCTTGCAGCGCTGCGGCGTAGTTTTCGAAGGAACTTGTGCCGAGTGATTTGGCTGCGCTTGAAAGCTTCACGCCCTCTTTCAGGGCAAATGCAGCCAGCTCCGTGGTGCGGGCGACACGCTTGAGCAGCATGATATTTTTGCCATCAACCAGGCCAACACGGCGTTTGTTCTTGCTATCGATGATTTGGACGATATTCATTCTTCAGAGTTCCTTTGGCCAGGTGTCGGCAATCTTGTATCCTTGCGGCCATGGATCGCCGGGGTCAAGCAGGAGGGTGGTTTGGCCTGTGATCCAGGCAGAGCCGGTGATGGTGGGGATAATGGCCTTATGATTGCCGACGATGGTTGCTTCGGCGATCTCGCCGATGAAACGGCTTTCGATGATCGACCGGCCGATGAATTTCTCGCCAATTTGCATGCGGCCCTTGGCATGCAGCACCGCCATGAGGGCCGAGCAGCCGGTGCCGGTTGGCGAGCGATCAAGCTTGCCGGGCTTCAC
>JANMHO010000259.1:0-7537 GCA_031375195.1 Rhodobiaceae bacterium | reverse complement strand
CTTCCGCCACGGAAATCTGCAAGATATGAAACTTGCCGTTGCTCTTGATGGAAGCCAGCATCGGGTAACTGTCATCGCCGGTAAATATGGCGGCGTCCAGGAGTCCTTCTTCAAGCGCGGCAATCGCTTTCTTGCCCGAGGACGAAACGCGATCATAATTCACGCCGAAGCTTCCAAAAATAAGATCGGCGGCCACGAACTCATCGCTGTCAACCCGGCCGGTTGCAACCCGCTTGCCCTCCAGGCTTTCAAGATTGGCAAATTCCTTGCGCGCCACGATGATGACATTGACGTTGGCAAGCTTGGCCAAATAGGAAATCTTGTCAGCTTCGGTGGTGTAGAGTTTGTTTTTCTTCACAAAGGCGAGGCTGTCAGAAGCAATCATTGCAACATCAATGCCACGCAAGAACAGCAAATCATTGATGGATTGGAGGCCACCACGGCCGACAACCGGCAAAATTCGGAGCCCCTTGGTGTGATCCAGCGCATCCGCAATCAGGAGCGCATCATCAATCAGATCAGGTTGGCTTGCCAGCAAGCCAACCGCACCTTGATTCAGTTTTGAAGAACGCGACTCCGCAGCCTGAACAGCAAGCGTCATGGCTACAAACAACAAGAAACACCCAAACAAACTCAAGGCATTCTTCAATACCAAACCCCTCTCACTTTACACATCCCCACCACGCACACTTCTCCCAGACATGTGCTAATTCTTAATTTGAGATAATAATTGCCACCACAATGTGGCGAACAACCGACCACAATGTGTTTTCTTATTAACCAAATAGATCAATAGGATAGCAGTATTGAACACTATTGACGAGGCCAAGGCAAGGATTAAGGGCGAGAATCTCCGGCTCGTTATGCCCGAGGTTAACGACGGGCGTATTGTCGCTGCGGCCCAGCGGCTCCGCGACCTTGGATTTGCTGATCCCTTGGTATTTGGGCCAGAGACCCCAGATGCGAGTGAGCAACATATTGATGTTATTGTTAAAAACAGAGAAAAAATGTCGCGGTCATTGGCCGCCAGACTTCTGAAGAAACCGCTCTATCTGGCGGCGGCAATGGTAGCGACCGGGGAGGTGAGCGCCATGGTGGCGGGGGCTGCCAGCCCAACGGCCAAAATTATCGAGGCGGGCCTGATGACCATTGGCCTGCAGGCCGGCGTTGCAACTCCGTCGAGTTTCTTCCTCATGCAGTGGCCTGACCGCAGCCTCATTTTCGCGGATTGCGCTGTGAATATTCAACCCACCGCTGCCCAACTTGCTGACATCGCAATTGCCTCCGCCGCAAGTGCCGCAAAAATTCTAGGCGCAACACCGCGAGTTGCCTTGCTGTCATTTTCAACCAAAGGCAGCGGCAATCACGCTGATGCGGACAAGGTTGCCGAAGCTCTAGAGATTGCCTGCAAGCGCAATCCGGATTTGCTGATCGATGGGGAGTTGCAGGGCGACGCAGCGCTTTCACCCGTGGTCGCCGCCAGGAAGATGAATGAGTTGGGCGACGTCGCTGGTCGCGCCAATGTGCTTATCTTCCCGGACCTTGATGCAGGCAATATCGCCTACAAGCTCACGCAATATCTCAGCGGCTGCCGGGCTATTGGTCCCATCCTGCAAGGTTTTGCCAAACCTGTTTCCGATTTGTCGCGTGGCGCGAGCGTTGATGACATCGTGGATACGGCCTGTCTGCTGCTGGCCATGTCACTGGAGCAATAGCGTGGCGACATGCTTGGCGATGGTGAGTTCCTCGTTGGCTTTCACAACATGAACCTGAGGCGTCAGCCAACTCAAGTGACTCAAAATTTTGTTTCGTATAATTTCCGAATTTTCACCAATGCCGCCCGTGAAGGCGATGGCATCCAGGCCCCCCATCGCAACTGCGAGTGAACCTGCATGGCGCGCCGCGTGGTAGCAATAGTAGTCCGCGGCCGCGATAGCTGCAGGTTCTTGGCTCGCCAACAATTCGCGCATGTCGGAACTGATGCCGGAAACGCCCAACAATCCGCTGCGCCGGTAAAGCAATTCCTCGAGCTCATCGACGCTCAGTTTTTCATCGCGCAACAGGGCAATCAACACACCCGGATCGATGGAGCCGGAACGCGTGCCCATCACCAATCCGTCAGCGGTTGAAAATCCCATTGTCGTTGCAACGCTCTTGCCATCCAGAACCGCGCAAATGCTGGAACCGTTGCCGAGATGAGCTATGAGCAATCGCTTTGGCAATTTCCCCGCGAAGTTTGCAACGACGTGTTCATAGCTCAATCCGTGAAAACCATAGCGCTGATAACCCCGCTCATGATATTCGCGCGGCAATGGCAATCGTTTGGCGACATCCGGCTGCGATGCGTGGAAGGCCGTGTCGAAACATGCAACGTGAGGGACGGCCGGCATGAGACGCCGCAATTCAGCCAGCACCTCAAGGCCGAAAGGCATGTGCAATGGGGCGAGCGCGCACAGGCCTTGTAATTCTGCCTGGACCTTTTCATCAACCAGTGTTGGCTTGATAAAATTCCTGCCGCCATGGACAATGCGGTGGCCAATTCCGGAAATTGCCGAAATCTCCATTCCTGCCGCGCCCAGCCAACGGGCAATTTGTTGCCCGGCATTCCTGAGGTCGGAAACCTGGCCCTTTCGTAAAAGCCTGGCGCCATCAAACACCGCAAATTTCAGCGTCGAAGATCCCGCATTTACCACCAGAATGTGAGGCATTGAAATTAGCCCGGAGCTGTTACATCCGTATGCTTGTATTTCTCCAAAACACGCGCCGGGTATTTCAACGCATCGCGGCGGAACGGGTCGCCCAGTTCCTGGGTTACCATCACCTCGATAACTGTTGTCTTGCCGTGTTTCTGTGCGTCGCAGGCCTTGTCCAGCGCCTTGCCGACACCACCGAGATTATCAACTGTCACACCCTCGGCGCCAAGCGAGCGGGCGACTTCCGCCCAGCTCGGGTTCTTGAGGTTCACGCCCAAGAAGCGGGTGTCGTAGAAATCCACCTGGTTCTTCTTCTCAGCGCCCCACTGCTTGTTGTGGAACACAACCGCAGTCACCGGAATATCCTCGCGCACGCACGTCAGGATTTCGCCAAAGCTCATGCCCCAGGCGCCGTCGCCGACGTAAGCAACAGCCGGCCGCTCAGGTTGCGCCACCTTGGCGCCTATGACTGAAGGCAAAGCATAGCCACAGTTGCCAAAGCTCATGGCCGCCAACATGGAGTTGGGTTGATTGAAGCGCAGATAAGAATTCGACACGGAGCAGATGTTGCCAATGTCGGTGGAAACCATGGCATTCTTGGGCATCGCTTTTTCAAGCTCGCGCAGCATTTGGCGGGGATGCATGTAAGGCGAACCCTTGGCAATTTCGAGCGACCACGCATCCTTCTCATGCGCCCATTCATTCAATTCTGTTTCCCACGCCGCCTTTTCGGAAGCGATGCGCTTCTTCCGCTCATCCACATTGTCAGCGCAGGCCAGCTTGCGGTTTGCCAGGCGGTAGGACATGGCCTTGGCCGCTTCCTTGGCATCGCCCACAATGCCAACAGAAATCTGCTTCACCAAGCCAAGCATCCGGTGATCGGTGTCGATCTGAATGATCTTGGCGTGTTTTGGCCAGTAATCCATGCCGTGCTGGGGCAGGGTGCCGAAAGGCCCAAGCCGCGTGCCAAGCGCCACCACAACGTCGGCATCGGCGATCAGCTTCATGGCAGCCTTGGAACCCTGATAGCCCAGGGGACCGCACCATAAGGGGTGGTCAGCGGGGAACGAGTCATTGTGCAGATAGGAATTCACCACCGGCGCGTTGAGTTGCTCGGCCAGGGCAATCGCTTCCTTGGTGCCGCCTGAAAACAACACACCGCCACCGGCGACGATGACCGGGAACTTGGCCTTGGCCAGGAGATCGGCCGCCTCATCGAGGCTTTCTTCAGCGCCGGGGCCTCGGAAAATCTTGCGGGGTTTTGAAATTTCATAATCGGCCTCGCCATAGAAATTATCGCGGGGAATGTTGAGCTGCGTTGGTCCGCGCTCGCTCATCGCCATATCAAAACAGCGTGCCGTCAGTTCCGCCATGCGGGGGTGCTTGGAAACATGAGCCTGATATTTGGTGATCTTGGAGAAAATCGGCAGCTGCTCGGTTTCCTGAAAGCCGCCAAGGCCCATGCCAGCAGATCCGCTCTCAGGTGTTACCACAACAACCGGCGAATGCGCCCAATAGGCCGCTGCAGTTGACGTCACAAAATTCGTGATGCCGGGGCCATTCTGCGCAATGCAAACACCGTGGCGGCCGGAAACGCGGCTGTAGCCATCAGCCATATGCCCCGCTCCCTGTTCATGGGCCGTGGGGATAAAGCGGATGCCGGCAGTGGGGAAAAGATCAAGGGCATCCATATAGGCCGACCCCACAATGCCAAACACATCGGTCACCCCATAAGCTACAAGCGTTTCAACAAAAGCTTCTGATGCGGACATTTTAGGCATGGGATGGCTCCTGGGCGTGGATGAAAAGCCGTATCTAGCAGAAATCTGGCCCCATGACAGGTCCAGATGACACCGGTCGGAGGTCCAGTGGTTTGAGCGGATGAGGGCTCTTACAACTTCAGCTCAATTTCAATAAACGCATAGTCGCCGTCATTGGCGTTGATCACGTCATGTTCAACGCCGACTTTGCGGAAATATGGCACGCCTTTTTTCATTTCGGCAAAGCTGGTGCCATCTTTGGTTTCCAGTTTAACTTTCCCGTCCATCAGCGGCACCACAACATAGTCATGCTCATGCCGGTGCCAGCCTGTGTTGGCGCCTTTCGCGAAACGCCACTCGGTGACAATGACGCGATCATTTTCAATGTGGACTTTGGGGATTGCGGTTCCGGTCATGGCTGCTCCTTGGCATTCCACATATTGAGGGGGGACTTGCCATTTCCGCAAGTATGTTACATTATAACATTCATGTCGTTCCCTGACCCTCACCACGACCATGCCCATTGCACCGCGGACCTGATTGCCAGGGCCGAGCAAACGTGCGAGCGGCGCGGCAGCAAATTGACCGGGCAGCGCCGGGATATTCTCAACTGCGTAGCGGCGAGCCATTCTGCCGTGGGGGCCTATGATATTATCGAGCGCATGGCCGAGAAGGGATCAAGGCCCGCACCAATTACAGTCTATCGCGCCCTTGATTTCCTTCTGGCCCACGGGCTGGTGCACAAGATTGAAAGCCGCAACGCCTTTGTGGCATGCTCCCATTCCCACGAAGGCCATCCGGCAGCGCTCCTGATTTGCGAGGACTGCGGCACGGTTGCCGAACTCGACGCGCCCGAAATATACGAGAGCTTGGTAGTGCAGGCAAAAGGCCAAAATTTTCACGCCGCGCAAACGCTGATTGAGATGTCTGGAACCTGCGGTTCCTGCGCAGGAAAGCACTGACATGCTGAAAGCCAACGATGCGTTGCTCAGCGCCAAGGATGCAACCCTCATCCTGAATGGCCGCAAGATTCTGGACCGCGTGAACCTCGACGTGCGGAAAAGCGAGATTGTCACGGTGATTGGCCCGAATGGGGCTGGCAAATCAACACTGATCCGCGTGATGCTGGGGTTGATGCCGCTGACTTCAGGTCAGATCATCAGGCGCCAGAAATTGAGTGTGGGTTATGTGCCGCAAAGTTTTCCGCAAAGCTCAAATGTTCCCATGAATGTGAAGCGGCTGCTGTCGCTCACCTTGAAACCAAGCGATAGGGACATCGACCGGGCCCTGGAAGAAACCGGCATCGCGCATTTGAAAGAGTCGGGCGTTGCATCCCTCTCCGGCGGCGAATTGCAGCGGGCGCTTTTGGCTAGAGCATTGCTGCGCAAGCCTGATCTTCTGGTGCTTGATGAGCCCGCTCAATCGGTGGATTTTATCGGTGAAGTAAAGCTCTATGAGTTGATTTCCAATATCCGCAAAACCCATGGTTGCGGCATTCTGATGGTAAGCCACGACCTCCATATGGTGATGGCCGAAAGCGATCACGTTGTCTGCCTGAACAGCCATGTGTGTTGTGAAGGCGGACCAGAGAAAGTTCAGCTCGATCCCGAATTTGCCAAACTCTTCGGCCCCTCGGCAGCACGCATGATCGCAGCCTATTCCCATCATCACGACCATGACCACGAACCCCATGAGCATCACGATCATCATCATGACCACAAGCACTGAGATGGCCTCATTTCTCACCGATCCCGTCACTCAACGCGCACTTCTCGCAGGCATCGCAGTTGCCTTGGTCGCAGGCCCGATCGGCTGCTTCATTGTCTGGCGTCGCATGGCCTATTTTGGTGAAACCCTCGCCCATGCCGGTTTATTGGGAGTGGGCATAGGCATGATGCTCAGCGTCAACATCATGTTTGGCGCGCTGATAACTTCGGTCATGCTGGTGGCCATTCTGTTGCTGTTGAAAAGCCAAATGCAACTTGCCCTCGATACGTTGCTTGGCATGTTGTCTCACACCGCGCTCGCACTTGGAATGATTGCCGTCGGCCTTGCCGGAATAGATGACGGTCACGGCCATGCCGGTGAAAGCGCGGATGAACACGCTGGCGAAAATGCGGCAGATGCGCCCCATGGCGATGGCCACGTGGATGTTCTGTTTGGCGACATCATGCAAGTGACCACCACTGACGTTATGACGATTTGGCTTTCGGCAATCATTGTCATTTTCATCATTGTCTGGCTATGGCGCGAGCTTGTGGCAATATCGGTCCACGAAGATCTCGCTAGCGCCGAAGGCGTGAATGTCCGGTGGGTGGAGGCTGCCTTTATGCTGATAACGGC
This sequence comes from Rhodobiaceae bacterium, assembly GCA_031375195.1. Classification (GTDB taxonomy): domain Bacteria; phylum Pseudomonadota; class Alphaproteobacteria; order Rhizobiales; family Aestuariivirgaceae; genus Aestuariivirga. The sequence goes on along the minus strand of JANMHO010000259.1, from coordinate 741 downwards.
CGCCACAATGACCATGGCGATGAAAATCATGGGCCTTCTCTTGATCACGGCCCTCACCGTGATTCCCGCTGCCGCTGCCAAGCGCGTGGCCACTTCACCAGAAACCATGGCCCTGTGGGCAGCGCTGTTTGCCGCGATTGCGGTCATGGCCGGGTTGGCAATAACCAGTTTTTCAGGCGCATTGGCTGGCCCCACGATCGTGTTGGCGGCCTCCACACTCTTCGTCTTGACCTTGACCGCCCCTAAGCGCAGTTAGGGACCAGAGAGTGACTATGGGTTATTCGGCTATTCAGACCAGGCGTAAATCCCACGCCGTGATGGTAGGCAACGTTCAAGTGGGCGGCGGCGCCCCCGTCGTTGTGCAATCCATGACCAATACGGATACCGCCGATATCGAGGGCACCGCGCTGCAAACCGCCGCACTTGCAAAGGCTGGTTCTGAATTGGTGCGCATCACGGTTGACCGCGAGGAATCCGCCAAGTCCGTACCCCACATTCGAAACCGTTTGGACCAGATGGGTGTCACTGTGCCGCTGGTGGGTGACTTTCATTACAACGGTCACACGCTGCTGAATGATCATCCGGCTTGCGCTGAAGCCTTGGCTAAATACCGGATCAACCCCGGCAATGTGGGCTTCAGGGAGAAGAAGGATCGCAACTTCTCCATGATGATAGAAACCGCCATGAAGTATAATCGCCCGGTTCGCATTGGCGTGAACTGGGGTTCGCTCGATCAATCGC
>JANMHO010000255.1:0-2139 GCA_031375195.1 Rhodobiaceae bacterium | reverse complement strand
CATGCCGAGGGTCACGATAAAAGCGGGGATGCGCAGCCGCGTGATAAATTGGCCATTGATGAAGCCTGCCAATGCGCCAGCCCCAAGCGCCCCCACAATCGCCATGAACCACGGCCATTCCAGTTCTACACAGAAGTAGGCACCTACAACACCTGAGAGGCCCAGGATAGAGCCGATGGATAGATCAAGCCCGCCGGAGCAAAGGATCAATGTTGTGCCAATGGCCAGCACGCCGATAGTCGATGTCGCCAACAGGATGTTGAGGAAATTGCTTACGGATAAAAAAAATGGCGAGAGCACGCTCATGGTCACGCCCAGGACCACCAGCACAATGATGGATTCAAGGCGTACGTGAAGCTTGCTGTCGAAGAAAAACTGCAGCTGCCGCCAATTCGAAATCGGCGCAGCCATATCTGGAGATGACATGCTTGTGTTCCCAAAAACCCGCACGCGAAGCTCGGGAGCCAGCGCGCGCGGGTGGACGTCTTGCTGGATTATTTAACGAACTCAAGCATTGGCTCTGTGCCGGCATCGAGAACCGCCTTGGTCAGCACCATTGTTGGCACATGAACCACGGTGGGAACTTCCTTGCCTTCCGTCACCAGCTTGATGCTTTCAACGGCCTGCTTGCCCACAAGATAGGGAAGCTGGGCAACCGATGCCGTCAAGCGGCCTTCCTTGATCGACTTCACCGCGTCGGAGTTTCCATCAACGCCGACGATCGTGACCTGCTCGCCTTTGTTGGCGGCGAACACGGTTTCAACTGCGCCCAGCGCCATGCCGTCATTGGCAGCGAAAATCGCAACCAGGTCAGGATGCTTGGTCAGGATGTCATTGGTGATGTTGGCTGCCTTGCCGCGATCCCAGTCACCGGGAAGCGACGCGACAATCTCCAGGCCGGGAGCGGTTTTCTTGAGCTGCTCGGCAAACCCGCGGGCGCGCTTTTGGCCCGTGATGTTGCCAGACAGGCCCTCAATCACGAGGACCGGACCCTTGGCATCCGCGCCGAGTTTGCTCACTACATAGTCAGCGCCCTGGGCGCCAGCGGCTTCATTGTCCGAACCAATCTGGAAGGCGATTTTCACGCCAGCCTTCTCGTTGATGGCGGGATCGAGGTTGCCGTCAAGGTCAACAACCGGAATGCCCAAATCATTGGCTGCCTTGAGGCACGGGAGCAAGATGTTCGAGTTGATGGCAGCCGTGATCATGACGGCGGGCTTGCGCTCCAGCATCGTGTTGCAGAGATTGAGCTGTGGCTCAGCGGCCTGATCGCTTTCCGCCGCCTGCAGATAATATTCAACGCCTGCGGCATCAGAGCCGGCTTTCACGCCCTGCTCCATGGCGCCCCAAAACGGATTTGCGAGGGTTTTCATCAACACGCCGTAAACCGGCTTGTCGGCTGCATTAGCGACTGTTCCCATGAGAACAACGGCCGATGCCAGTAGAATTGTTCTAAGTTTCGTCATCACTTCCTCCATTTGTTATGAAAATTCAAGTCGCGGCCCATTCGCCTGGGCTTCTCATTCGATATGGAAAATCTCTTGCTTTACAATCGGTTTTGCTTGTTTGCTTTGTTGCCTTGCAGTTTTAGGTTCCCGGTCGAGGCGAAGATAAGCCGATTTATCTTGCGCTGTAAATCGGTCTGTCGTCTAAATTCGAATTTCCCTTGGAGAGCGCTCAGATGGCCGATAATCGCCCCCTCATCATATCAATCCCGGAACCCAGAAGCCTGGAGTTGATTTTCACCAGCGAAGACGAAGCTCGCCTGCGGCGTGATTTCAGGATTGTTGAAGGTTCTGAAAGCATTCTTGAAGGAAACATCACCGAAGCGGCTTTTATCATTGGCCAGCCTCCCCTGCCCATCCACGTGCTTTCCCGCGCGAAGAAACTCAAAGCCATCTTCAATGTGGAGACGAATTTCCTCAACAACATGGATTATGATTTTTGCTTCGCCCATGGCATTCATGTGCTCACCACAGGGAAAGTGTTTGCTGTGCCTGTGGCTGAGATCGGCCTCGGACTCGCACTCAGCCTGGAGCGCAATATTTGTGGCGCTGACAGGGACTTCCGCGCCGGCAAGGAATTGTGGGGCGGCAATGGCAATCAGGAAGCGCGGCTCATTTCTGGCGGCAATGTCGG
>JANMHO010000229.1:0-5632 GCA_031375195.1 Rhodobiaceae bacterium | reverse complement strand
GCCGTTCGGGGGCTTCGACGATTGCTGAGTTGGGGGTTATCGGCCGACCGGCAATCATGGTTCCTTTGCCCCATGCCATTGACAATGACCAGTTGCGGAACGCGGAAAGTTTTGCCAAAGCGGGCGGGGGCTGGATAAAGCTGCAAGCTGAACTGGAACCTATTGAGTTCGCCGCATTTTTGACGCGATTGCGCTATCAGGAGGGTGAGCTTGCGGCGGCTGCGAAGGCCGCCCTTGGCCATGGCAAACCGGATGCGGCGCAGCGACTGGCTGACCTGGTGGAAAAACTGGTGCAACCGGAGGCTGAGACGATATGAAAATGCCACGCGATGTAGGCCCCATCCACTTCATTGGAATTGGAGGCATTGGCATGAGCGGAATTGCCGAAGTCATGGCGACGCTTAACTACAAAGTCCAGGGTTCTGATCTCAGCGACAACTATAACGTAGAGCGCTTACGGAGAAATGGCATTGAGGTTTTCATTGGTCATCAGGTATCCAACATTGGTACTGCACAAGTTGTCGTGGTTTCGTCCGCAGTAAAGCCGGACAATCCTGAGCTTGTCGAAGCGCGGGCGCGCTATATTCCGATTGTGCGGCGGGCTGAAATGCTCGCCGAGCTCATGCGTTTCAAGTCATGCGTGGCCGTTGGCGGCACGCACGGAAAGACCACAACAACATCCATCGTTGCCGCCCTGCTTGATGCGGGTGGTTTTGATCCGACGGTCATCAACGGCGGCATTATCAATGCTTATGGAACCAATGCCAGGCTGGGCAAGGGTGACTGGATGGTGGTTGAATCAGACGAGTCTGATGGCACGTTCGTAAAACTTCCGGCGGATGTGGTGATTGTCACCAATATTGATCCGGAACATCTTGACCATTACGGCAGTTTTGAAAAGGCCAAGGAAGCCTATCTGGCTTTTGTCGAGAATATTCCGTTCTATGGGTTTGCCGTGATGTGCATTGATCATCCCATTGTTCAGGAATTGATAGGCATGGTCAAGGATCGCCGGGTGATCACCTATGGCCGAAGCCCGCAGGCTGATTATCGGCTGCATGACCTGGCTTACGATAACGCCGTGATGAAATTTTCGGTGCGGATTACTGACCGCCTGTCTGGCGCCTTCCTGGATATTACGAATCTCGAATTGCAAATGCCCGGCGATCACAACGCGCTTAACTCCACCGCAGCTTTGGCCGTTGCCCATGAGCTTGGGCTGAGTGCTGACAGCATCCGAAAAGGCCTAAAGAGTTTCGCCGGCGTAAAGCGCAGGTTCACACGCACTGGCGAACATAACGGGGTGACCGTTTTTGATGACTACGGCCATCACCCGGTTGAGATTGCCGCCGTGCTGAATGCGGCGCGCAAAGTCACGAAAGGCAAAGTTGTGGCCGTGATGCAGCCCCATCGCTATACGCGATTAGCGAGTCTTTTCAATGAATTTTGTTCATGTTTTAACGATGCGGATTCGGTGGTTCTGACACCTGTGTATGCTGCGGGTGAGAGTCCGATTGAGGGGGCTACCCACACTCATCTGGCGGATGGCCTGCATGGGCGCGGGCATCGCTCGGTTTTTACGATCGATACACCGGAGCAACTTGCGCCGCTGGTTCGCGGCCAAGTGGAGCCAGGGGACATCGTCGTTTGTCTGGGGGCCGGATCGATCAGCCAATGGGCCTATGCGTTGCCGGGTCAGCTGGCAGCACTCGCGGGCAAGGCCTGATGCCAGTTCTTGATGGCGAGGCATTGCTCAAAAGGCTTCCGGCAGTTCGGGGGCGATTGGAAGCCAATGCCCCCTTGGCAGACTTCACATGGTTTCGCGTCGGTGGTCCGGCGGAAGTTTTGTTTACACCGCTTGATGAGGCGGATCTCGCCGATTTTCTTGAGGCAACTCCCAAAGATATTGCAATTTATGTGATTGGGGTTGGCTCAAACCTGCTGGTGCGCGATGGGGGAATTCCGGGCGTTGTCGTGCGACTGGGGCGCGGATTTTCGGGAATGAAGGTTGAGTCGAATCAACGCGTTCGTGTGGGCGCGGCGGTGCCAGATGTGCGTGTGGCGAAGTTTGCCCATGACAATGTTATCGATGGGTTAACCTTTCTGAGAGGAATACCCGGCACCATCGGTGGCGCGCTGCGGATGAATGGTGGCGCCTACGGAGGCGAAACCAAGGATGTTGTGGTGGAAGTTCGGGGCGTTGATAGGACAGGAAAATTGCACGTGCTGTCCAATGCCGACATGAAATATTCCTATCGGCATTGCGGGGCGGCGGACGACTTGATTTTCACTGAGGCATTGTTGCAGGGACGACCCGGAAATCAGGCGGATATCCTTGCTGCCATGGACAAGATTACGGATAGCCGCGAGGCCACTCAGCCGATCAAATCGCGCACCGGCGGTTCAACTTTCAAAAATCCGCCAGGCAAAAAGTCCTGGCAGTTGATCGACGCGGCTGGAATGCGAGGTTTTGCGGTTGGCCCAGCGAAAGTTTCAGAACTGCATTGCAATTTTTTGATCAATGAAGGTGGTGCCACCGCGGCGCAGATTGAAGAGCTTGGAGAAACCGTGCGCGAGCGGGTGAAAGCAAATTCGGGCGTTGAGCTTGAATGGGAAATCAAGCGGATTGGTGTCGCCAATGAATAGGCGTGATCCCGGCGCCACAACAGTTGCGGTCCTAATGGGTGGCTGGTCAGCGGAGCGTGAAGTCAGTCTCTCTTCGGGTCGGGAGTGCGCAAAGGCACTGATGAACGCCGGATTCAAAGTTGTCGAAGTCGACGTGAAGCGTGACACAATTGTCCATGTGCTGCGGGATCTTCGGCCGGACGTTGCATTCAACGCGCTGCATGGAAAATGGGGTGAGGACGGTTGCGCCTCGGCACTGCTGGAAACCCTGCAAATACCTTATACGCATTCGGGCGTGTTGGCCTCTTCGGTGGCCATGCACAAGGAAAAATCCAAGATACTCTTCCGTGCTGCTGGCGTTCCAGTCGCTGAAAGCATATTGGTTGAAATTGAAAAGGCAGCTACTGAGCACCCCATGTCGTTTCCTTATGTGGTGAAGCCGGTTGACGAGGGTTCGAGTGTTGGCGTTCACATTGTGACGCACAAATCGAATGGGCCCGCGTCCATCATTCTGACGCAGCGCGAGCTATTTGGTAGCCACGTGATGGTGGAACGCTTTATTCCCGGCAGAGAACTGACATGCGCCGTGATGGGTGACGCAGCACTCGGTGTTATCGATATTGTGTCGGTTTCAGATTTTTATGATTACCATTCAAAATACGCACAGGGCGGTTCAAAGCACATTTTGCCGGCGGATGTGCCACCAGAAATTTACAGCAAATGCCAGAAGTACTCGATACTCGCCCATCAAGCGCTGGGCTGCCGAGGGGTAAGCCGTTCTGATTTCAGGTATGATGACACTGCTGAGTCGGGACATGAGTTGTTTCTTTTGGAAATAAATACGCAACCTGGAATGACGGGTACATCGCTGGTGCCTGAACTTGCCAGGCATTTCGGGTTTTCATATGAGGAATTGGTGACATGGATGGTCAACGACGCGTCGCTCAACCGATGACGAAGCAAAACTCCCCGTCCTCATTGCGGGTTCGCATTGCGGCGCGGGCCGGCGCCGTATTGTTTCTTGGCTTTACCGTTATGCACAGCGTTTCTGTAGGCGGGTATCTCAGTTATGAGGGCAGCCCGTGGCTTAAGATTCCGGGCAAATTGTCTGGCCTTATCGGCATGGCTGCCGATGACATCAGGATTCAGGGACTGGTTAATCAGGAGCCGGAAAAATTGCTGGCTGCATTGGGTATCAAGCCAGGCGCAAGCCTTATCGGCTTTGATGCGGATAAAGCCAAGCAATTGCTGGAAAATCTGGATTGGGTTTCGGCGGCAACGGTGCAGCGGCATTTTCCCAATCAGCTTGAAATCTCCGTTGCGGAACGCGTGCCGTTTGCGATCTGGCAACGCGATGGTTCCTATTACGTGATTGACCAGTCAGGCTCCGCCATGAGCAACGTGACACCGGGCCAGTTGGAAGGCTTGCTGTTGGTGACCGGTGAGGGGGCGCAATTTGCAGCGCAAGAACTTGTTAACCAACTGGAAGTTACACCTAACCTGTTATTGCGAGTTAAGGCCGCGGCCCGGGTGGGGCAGCGGAGATGGAATCTCTATCTTGACAACGGGATTACCATTCAATTGCCGGAGAGGGACGTTGAGGCGGCTTTGGCGCGACTGGATGCGCTGGATACAAGCCAACAGCTGCTCTCAAAAGGCATTCGGAATGTGGATTTACGGTTGTCAGGGCGCGTTATTGTTGGGGTTGCCGAGGTTGCCGCTGACCAGTCTGTGGTGAAAGTGAGCCAGTCTGACTAGGTCATTGGTTGGGGAATGATTGAGCTATGTCGCTGGTACATTTGCATGGAAAATCTTCAGGGCGGAATACGGCCTCTGACAGGCGGAACGTCATTGCCGCGCTGGATATTGGTTCGTCAAAAATTTCCTGCCTCATTGCAGAAGTGTTGCAATCCAAGCACCGGTTGCCAAACGGCAACGAACACAAGGCGCTCAGAATTCTGGGATTGGGCCATCAGGCGTCACGTGGCGTTCGTGGCGGGTCCATTGTCGACGTTGATGAAGTTGAGCGGGCCATTCGGTTGAGCGTCGATGCGGCCGAGCGCATGTCCCAAAAAACAATTTCGGAAGTCTATGTGAATGTGTCGGGAGGCCGCCCGCAGTCAAATTGCTATCGTGGCCAGTGTGCGGTGCAAGGCAATGCTGTGGCTCCCCGCGACGTTGACACGGCGATTGCCTCAGCTGCTGCCAAAATCAATCCGGAGCGCAGAACTGTGCTGCACATGGCGCCCATTCAATATCAACTCGACGATGCAAATGGAATTTCGGCGCCGCTTGGCATGCATGGTGAAACCTTGGGTGTTGATCTTGGCGTGGTTACTGTTGAGTCGGCGCATTTGCAGAACCTGGGTTTGACCGTTGAGCGCGCGCATTTGTCGGTCGCTGATTATGTCATCGCACCCCATGCGGCCGGCAAGGCGGTGCTGGTTGAAGATGAAACTGTGCTTGGAACGATCCTGATTGAAATGGGGGGCGCTACAACCGGCATTTCGATTTTCCATGAAGGAAACCTGGTGTTTGCGGACAGTATCCCGGTTGGCGGCATGCATGTGACCAGCGATATTGCGCGTGGCCTGCAGACTTCCATTGCCCATGCAGAGCGCATGAAGACATTATGGGGCAGTACGCTTGGGTCGGCGACCGATGATATGGAAGTGCTTGCCGTGCCGTTGCTGGGGGAACGCGGCACTGATACTGTCCAAAAGGTTCCGAAGGCCACTCTCACGGGCATTATTCGTCCTCGCATTGACGAAATATTTGAAATGGTATGCGACCGGCTGGAGCGCTGCCCAGTAGCGCAACTCGGCGGCCAGCGATTTGTTCTTTCCGGTGGCGCCAGTCAGTTGACGGGCATTCGGGAAGTGGCTTGCCTGTGGTTTGGTCGCCAGGTTCGATTGGGCAATCCCGCGCCAACCGCGGGCATGCCGGAAGCGGCGCGCAACCCTGGATTTTCAGTGGCGCTCGGGTTGCTAACCTATGGTTTAAATCC
>JANMHO010000202.1:0-5071 GCA_031375195.1 Rhodobiaceae bacterium | reverse complement strand
ATCGCCCGGCTTGTTGATGCCGGTCGCCACCATGAAACCATCGACATCGCCCATGTAAGCGCTGGCATTTTCTGGCGTGATTCCGGACGCAACCATCAATGCGGCGTCGCCAATGGCGCGGCGGAAGACCTTGATTTTGCTGAGGTCTACGGCCTGGCCCGTCGCGGCGCCCGACGTGCAGACCGCGTCCATGTATCCGGCAGCGATGCGCGCTGCGGCCTCATGCATTTCAGCGGGCACTTCGCGCTGTTTTTTGAAGCAGGTTCCGCCCGTATAGAAGCCATGCCAGTTGGAGGCCGCTTTTGCCGAGAGAATTTCCCGCGCTTCAAGTTGATCGGATGCGCTCCGGCTTTCATCAATCCGGGCGTCGTCGGCCCAGTAGGCATCGATGGTTGTTCCTTGGGACTGAAGCTTCCCAAGAACCGGAAAAGCGTCCCTGCCTGTCACCGCCAGAAAATTCACCCCAAGCCAGAGGGCCGGAAATTTATCCCGCACATGGCGGATGATTGGCAGGAACGGTTCAATGCCAAAGTCGTGGTTGATGAGGAAAACTCCCGCCGCCCCTTCGCCTGCGGCAATTCCCGCATTGCGCCCGGCCTGTTCATTGTCCCGCACGTGGATGACCGGCAACACCGCCGGCCCGGCGGAATTGAACAACTCATGAAATTCGGCGCGTTTCATGGGTGCAGGCTACACTGAAAAAGCGGCGGCGCGTGATGAGTTTTTGAACATCACGGCATGAATTTTAGTCCAACTGGGCTGCTAGACATTTCTCCCGCATGGGATACTGTGGCCGGATTATGACGGGCTAAAGCAATCACCCGACTGGCCCCGGGTCACAGGGAGAAAGTTCAATGAAGAAGCTTCTGAATGTGTCGCGCCGCGACGCGCTTAAGGCTGGCGCTGCTGCCGTCTTGGCCATGCCGTTTGTGAGCCGCGCCTGGGCGCAAGCAGTCGAAATCAACATGCTTGCCTGGTATGGCCATGGCGAGCCGGACATGGTGGGGGCCTTTGAGGCCGCCAATAATGTGAAGTTCAAGCCCAAGTATTATGCTGGCGGGGACAACATGCTGGCGCTGATTGCGCAGTCGCCCCCAGGCACTTATGACATCATTCTGTCTGACGCGGAGTTTGTGCAGCAGCTCAATGCGGCAGGCCTCATTGAGGAGATGAATGCCGCGGACTATCCCTTCGATGACATGATTTATGATGACTTCAAGCAGTTTCCCGGGCACTGGAAGGATGGAAAGCTCTATTCAATGATGGTGCGTTGCGGCCATCTTGGCGTCTCCTACAACACCACGGCGATTTCCGAAGAGGAAGCCAAGAGCTACAAGTGTTATTGGAAGCCAGAGATCAAGGGCAAGGTTGGCCACTTTGATTGGCATCTGCCAAGCCTTGGTCAGATGAGCCTGTTGAATGGCAACGGCGCCAAGCTCTGGGATGTTGATGAAGCGGGCTGGGGCAAGATCAAGGAAACCACCATGAGCCTGCGCCCGCAAGTGGGTGGCTATTTTGACTATGGCGGAACGTTCAACGGCTTGAAGAATGGCGAGATGATGGCGATGGCCGGCATTGGCGACTGGATTACCGGGGTGCTGGAAAAAGATGGCGCGCCTGTCAAGTCAGTTGTGCCAGTTGAAGGCGGCATCCAGTGGACAGAATCCTATTCCATCGGCAAGGGAACCGCGAAGGCGGATATTGTCAAGAAATTCGTCCAGTACATGCTGTCGCCTGACGGGCAGGCAGTTTCAGCCCAGATGGCAGCCTATCCCGGTTTTGCAATAACCAATGGAGGTCGCAAAGCATTGAATGAGACGAACCCCAAGGAAGCCCAGCGCACCGGTCAGGTGGATGGTGCTCCCAATGATCCAGTAACCCTGATCAAGGAAGGCCGCATTCACTATCGTGACATTCCCAAGCAGCAGACGCTGGAGGACTGGAATGACTTCTGGCAGGAATACAAGAACGCTTGATGGAGTTCAGGAGTTGGCCCTCTCCGCTTCGGCGGGGAGGGTCTTTCCAATCCAATGAGCGAACACCGCTCCGATAATTCTGCCTATGCGCTCGCGTGGCGCTTGCCGATGATTTTGTGGCAGGGTTTGTTTTTTGTCGGCCCGCTGATTTTCATGATTGCCATGTCATTCTTCCTGGTGAAGAATTACCGGATGGAGCCCGCGTTGCAGGTGGGGAACTGGACCAAGACACTTAGCCGGGGCTTTTTCTGGGACAGCTATTTTCTGACCTTGTGGCTTGCCGGGCTGGCAGTCATTATCACAACCTGTGTCGCTTTTCCCGCCAGCTATTTTCTGGCATTCCGCGTTTCGGATTTGGCAAGGCGCTGGGCAATCTTCTTTCTGATCATTCCGTTCTTCACCAGCTATCTGGTGCGGATATTCGCATGGCAGGTGATCCTCGCCCAGCAGGGCGTGATCAACGCGGGGTTCTCGCTTTTTGGAATTGGGCCCTACACCATGCTCAACACCAAATTTGGAACCATGATCGGCTATCTCACGCTCTGCCTGCCGCTCGCTGTCATACTGCAGACGTTCTCGCTGGCGAATATCGACAAGCGGCTGGTTGAAGCGGCGCACAATCTTGGTTGCGGCAGGCTTCGCACGATCTTCACGGTGGTTGTCCCGCTCGCCAAGACGGGGCTGATCGTTGCGGCGGTTTTTTGCTTTATTCTTTCTTTTGGTGATTTTGTCGCTCCTTACTATTTGGGCGGCTCGAAACCTCCCACTCTGTCAATCATGATTATCGACACGTCGAAATCCGGGCAGCAATGGCCGCGGGCGGCGGTGGTGGCCATCACGATGATTGTCACATTGCTTGCGGTTGCGTTAACCGCGATCGGCTATGCATACCGAAAACGCAGATGAAAGATGATATCACCACGCGTTGGCTTCTGCGCATTTACACTGCCGTGATTTTCATTTTCATTTTTGCGCCAATATTGGCCAGCTTCGTGTTTTCATTCAATTCCGATCGTTTTCCAACCATTCCGCTTGGTTCGTTCACGTGGCATTGGTATGTGACGGCATTTTCCGACTCTGATGTGTGGAACGCCGCTGAGGTGAGCATCTTTGTGGCGCTGTCTTCAGCATTGCTGGCCACAGCAATTGGTTTCTCGGCGGCCTACACCGACCACCGGTATGATTTTTTTGGCAAAAAGGCGTTTCTTGTGCTGGCGCTGCTGCCGCCGACCATTCCTTTGGTGATATTTGCGCTTGCCACATTGGGTTGGCTTTCAATCTTCGGCGCTTCGGGGAAGGTTGTTTCAATCATCATTGCGCACACGGTGCTGTGCGTGCCGTTCGCGATGGCCGTCATTCGCCTTCGCCTCAATCAGATGGATCCTAATCTAGAACCCGCCGCGTGGAACCTGGGAGCTACGGAGTGGGTGACGATGAAGAGTGTTGTCGTGCCATTCACCTTGCCTTCGATTGTTGCCGCTCTATGCCTGACTGCGGCGGTTTCTTTTGATGAATTCGCTGTTGCCTGGTTCGTCTCAGGCCTGAATAAAACCGTGCCGGTCATAATTCTTGAAATTCTCACCGGGAATATTGATCCGCAAATCAATGCCATTGGCTCAGTCGTCTTCGTTGTTTCAATATCACTTGTTGTCATCGCCCAGGTGTTGGTGATGGGGCGCATCAAGAAGCCGGAAACTGTCTGATGGCCGAACCGCTTGTCGTATTTGAAAACGTTGTGAAGCGGTTTGGAAATTTTGAAGCGGTAAAGCGGTTGAACCTGAATGTTCATGAGGGTGAGTTTCTGGCCTTGATGGGACCATCGGGCTGCGGAAAAACAACAACGCTGCGCATGTTGGCGGGACTCGAAGAGCCAAGTGAAGGCGATATCCGCTTGGCTGGAAAATCCCTTTTGGGGGTGAAACCTCACGAACGTGACACGCCGATGGTTTGGCAATCGCTGGCTTTGTTTCCCTTTCTCAACGCGCGCGAAAATGTCGAGTTCGGCCTCAAGATGCGCGGGATGGATGGGGCCGAACGGAAACGCAAGGCTTTTGAGTGGCTTGAACGATTGGGAATTGGCGAATTTTCCGAACGCGATGTGAATTCATTGTCCGGCGGCCAGCGGCAACGCGTGGCATTGGCGAGGGCGCTGGTGACGGAACCCCGGATATTGCTGCTGGACGAACCGCTTTCAGCACTCGATGCAAATCTGGTTATCCGGATGCAGGCAGTCCTGACCAAGCTGCAGCGCGAGCTTGGCATCACGTTTGTTTACGTCACCCATTCGCAGTCGGAAGCTTTTGCCATGGCAGATCGCGTGGTCATCATGTCCAAAGGCGAAATTTCACAAATCGGCACCCCGCGCGACATCTACCGGACACCTGCCAACAGGTTCGTGGCGGAGTTTGTTGGCCGCAACAATATCTTTTCGGGCAAGGTCAATAAACGGGGAGCCATTGATACAGAGGCGGGCACTTTGCATGTCGACCGGAAGTTGCCAGTCGGGGACGTTGTAAGCTTCGTCGTGGCCGCCGACCTGGTTTCCATTTCGCTGAGCAAGCCCAAGGACAGGAATGTTATTGCCGCCCATTTGATTTCCGAGGAATTTGTGGGTTCGATGGTCACATTGTTTTTTGAAGCGACTGGCGGGACTGAGATCAAGGTGCAGGCGCAGGAACGGGCGCTGGAAGGAATTCTGCGCGCGCCCGGTCAACTGCTCTATCTTTCATTCGATGCCTCCAGTTCCCATGTGCTCAAGTATTAAGTTGAAGGGGTAACGCCATGTTGTCTGCGACTGACCGGAAGTTTTTGCGGATAGCCTATGAGGAAGCGAAAGCTGGTTTTGAGGAAGGGGGGTGCCCTATAGGTTCGGTTCTGGCGCGTGGCGAGAAGCTTGTTTCGCAGGGGCGCAACCAGCGGGTCCAGGGTGGTGATCCCATCGCGCATGGTGAAATGGACGCGCTGCGCAGGGCAGGGCGCCAAAAGTCTTACCGTGACATGACGATCTACACCTCGCTCAGTCCGTGCATGATGTGCACCGGCACCATCATTCAGTTCGGTATTCCGCGCGTGGTGATCGGCGAGAACAAGAATTT
>JANMHO010000200.1:0-2750 GCA_031375195.1 Rhodobiaceae bacterium | reverse complement strand
ATGCCGGTGCTCGCCGCGCGGCGGATTTCAGACAGGGTGTAGTCATCAAATGTCGCTGACTTGCGCGGCAGCGTGCGGGGGGTTTTATCCATGATATCCTCAGTAGGCGTCCGCGTGGTCCACGCTGAAATTGTAAAGCTTGCGAGCCGAGCCATAGCGCTTGAACTCTAATGGCTTTTCTTTGCGCTTCGCCGCCTTCAGCAGCCGCTCAAGATCTGCCAGATGTTCAGGCCGCATTTCCTTCTCGATGCAATCGGCGCCCAGGCTGGAAACCTTGCCCTTCACATAAAGCCGCGCCTCATAAATGGAATCGCCCAGCGCATCGCCTGCATCGCCGCACACGACCAGATTGCCGCGCTGGCCCATGAAAGCCGACATATGGCCAACCGACCCACCCACCACAATATCAATGCCCTTCATTGAAATGCCGCAGCGCGAGGATGCGTCGCCATCAATCACCAGCAATCCGCCATTGCCTGTGGCCCCGGCAGATTCAGACGAATTGCCCTTCACCCACACAACACCCGACATCATGTTTTCCGCCGTGCCAACGCCCGCATGCCCATGGACGGTAAGCTCAGCATCCTTGTTCATGCCACCGCAATAAAACCCCACATGGCCATGAATTTCAATTTGCAGCGGCGCCGAAACCCCGCAGGCGATATTATGCTGGCCCATGGGATTGCGGATGACCCAGTGCTTTTCATTGGTGTTCTGCGCCAACCCATGCAGCTGCGAGTTGATGCCGCGCACCCCAACAGTCTTGAGATCAAGTTCGTTCATGCGTGCCCGCCCCAGGTGTAAATTGTTGTGGGTTCCGGCTCCCAGATCTTCGCCGTGTCAGCGCCCGGCAAATGCGCAATGGCGCGGTATTCGGTCGCCATCGCAACCCAGTCATCGGTTTCCGCCATCACCGCGTGCTTGCAGGCGATTGGGTCACGCACCACCGCAAAGCCATCAGCCGTGCCAACCAGGAATGTGTAAAAACCGTCAAGATCACGAAGCCCATCCTGCAACGCTTCCTTCAAAGTCGCGCCGCTCCGCAGTTTCCAGGTCATATAGGCAGCGGCAACTTCCGTATCATTTTCGGTCTGAAATTCAATGCCTTCCCGGCGCAAGTTTTCACGCAGGCGGTTATGGTTCGAAAGCGAGCCATTATGCACCAGGCAAAGATCAGCGCCCGTGGCGAAGGGATGTGAGCCAGCGGTCGTCACAGCGCTCTCGGTCGCCATGCGCGTATGGCCAATAATATGGGTTCCCGCCGCCTCATCCAGGTCAAACTTGTCGTAGACATTGGCAGGAAGTCCCGTCTCCTTGAAGATCTCTATCGTGTGGCCAGACCCCACAACGCGAACCTCCGGATGATGCTGCTTGAGCCAGGCAACAACCGAAGCTTCCTTGCCCGTGGTCACCAGAATGCAGTGATTGCCAATTTTCTTGATGGTGCAATCGCACTTCAGCGCCTTCTCCAGCCCCACATCAATTTTCTTCCAGTCATAACCCGCGTCATTATGCGCCAGCGAAAATTTCGTCTGCGCTTTTTTGACAGGGTTCCGGTAGACCGCAACGCCAGCAGAGTCAGGCCCGCGATTGGTCATCTCGATGATCATGGGCTTGAACATCTTGCCAAGCTTCGGTTTCAGTTTTGGGTTCTTGAGATAAAGTCCGACAATCCCGCACATGGCGACAAGACCTTTTCAGTTGCATATCTTCCAACTGTAACAGGGCGCTTTCCCATATTCAACTACCAGGAATTATTTTTTCACAACAGGAATGAGTTGAAATCAGGCCCGCCACGCCAGGGGATGGTTAAAAACCGGCCCCAAACAAGATTGGCTGCCCCCCATGACGCCTAGCGCGCGACGTTGTGTCCTTCTGGTCTTTCAATCCCGGCGGTCTTTTCCTTGTGTCGCACCAATTCGGCCACCGGCTTGCCATAGCGCGTAATCACGACTGTTTCACCCGCCTCGGCAAGGGCGACGAGTTCAAGGAACTGGCTTCTGGCCTGTGTGGCGGAAACATACATGCCTGCAATGTCCGTGATCAGCTGCCGCTTTGTCAATCATTCTTCCCGGCGATAACTGATCACACTTAAATACCTTGCCGGCAGTTTTTTCAGCTCTTCCGGCCCGTGCGGCACGTCGGCGTCGAAAAACAGGGTGTCACCGGGGTGCATGTCGTAGGTTTTGTCGCCATGGCGGTAAACCACATTGCCCTCCAGCATATAAAGCATTTCCAGCCCGCTGTGCTGGAACGTGGGAAACACATCCGATTGCGCCGTGAGCGTGATCATATAGGGCTCGACCATGACAGGCCCATGGGGGCTGTGGCCCAGCAATTGATATTGGTGGCCAGCCCGTGTTCCCCGCCGCTCAATCGTCAGGCCCTGGCCGGCCTTCACAAATGACGCATCCCTGATTTCCTCGAAGCCCCGAAACAGGGCCGTCACCGGAACCTGCAGCGCGCGGCCCAAAGCCCGCAACGAGCTGAGCGAGGGCGACGTCGCGCCGTTTTCAATCTTGGAAAGCATGCCAGCCGACATGCCCGCATCCTTGGCAAGCTCCGAAATGGTGATGCCGAGCTTCTCACGGAACCTTTTGACCTCGCGCCCGATGGCTTCTTCGAGAAAGTTGCCCCGGGCCGAGGCCGCCAGATGCGGTTCCTGATAGGGCAGGCTGGGCGCGGCTTTTTTGGCCGTCGTTTTCTTGCGCAATGGTGCTTTCATGCCGCCCCTTTTTCGAAAACACTAA
>JANMHO010000146.1:0-2292 GCA_031375195.1 Rhodobiaceae bacterium | reverse complement strand
CTTCCACTTGGGCCACCCCGAACGGGCCTGGCGCGCCTTTTCCCAATGGCGCAGTTCCTGGCTCTCGCGCGAAGGCGTGGCCGCCGTCGCAACCTATGGTCCGGCAATCCTGTTTGGGGTGGTGTGGACTGACATTATCCCTGCGCCATCACTGCTTGGCCCCTTGGGCCTCTTAACCGCAACCCTGTGCGCCATCACGGTTTTCTGCACGGCTAAAATCTATTCCACCCTGACGACAATCCGCGCCTGGAACCATCCGCTCACGGTGCCGGTCTATCTCGCCTTCGCGTTCGCCACCGGTGGCGCGGTGTTGACAGCCGTCGCAACTGTCTTCGACCGCTATCAGGTTTTTCAAGCACTCATAACAGCCGCCGCAACACTCATCGTCATGGCGCTGAAATATTTTTACTGGCGTGGCATTGATGGCGCCGAGCGCACCCACACCATGGCAGCCGCCACTGGCCTGGGCGCGGGCGTGCGCCAATGGGAAGTGCCGCACACATCGAAAAACTACATTATGAAGGAAATGGGCTTTGCCGTCGCCCGCAAGCATGTGCTGAGGTTGCGAAACACCGTGTTTCTGTTTCTGTTGCTGACAGTTCTCGCCCTCGCCGCATGCCAGATCACACCATGGTTCTCCTTCATCGCAGCACCTGCGGTTCTCTTCGCGGCAGTTCTCGAGCGCTGGCTGTTTTTTGCAGAAGCACAACACGTGGTCTCCTTGTTCTACGGCGCGGAAAAGGCCTGACGTGTCCTTCCGATGGTTTGATGATTGGTATGCCATCGAACAAATCGCGGAAGGCGTGACCGCCATTGGTGAACCCCATTACCATCAAGTAAACTGGAATTATCTGATCGAAGGCCAAACCCGCGCCTTGCTTTTCGACACAGGACCCGGCATCCGCAACATTGCCCCGGTGGTTGAATCCCTCACCGGCAAACCGCTCACAGTGCTGCCCTCTCACATGCATTTCGACCACACGGGAAACCTGCATTGCTTTAGCAACATCGCAATGGCCGATCTGCCAATTCTCAGGGCCTGCAATATTGATGACGTTTTGCAGGCCAGCGACGATCTCTACCTTGGTCATTACGAAAACATGGTTTGGAAGCCCGTTGCCGTGAATGCTTGGCTGCCGATTGGCCATGAAATCGATCTGGGTGGGCGCAAGGTTGAGCTGGTCCACACACCGGGTCACTCACCTGATTCGATTTCCCTGTGGGACGCCGACGCGAACATCCTGTTTGCCGCGGATTTCATCTACCCCGGCCCGCTTTATGCCCAAGTGCCGGGATCTGATTTGCATGACTATCTCGCTTCGGCGCAGCGCCTGCTTGTTCTTATCAGCGCGCAGACAGAAATTTTCTGCGCCCATGGAAAAGAAAACAGCGAGGGAAAATATTTTGCCCCGGTGATGCGGTTTTCCGATATTTGCGACCTCGAAACGGCGTTGCTGAAACTCAAGGCATCCGGTGAAAAACCGGCGGAGTCAGTCATCAACGAGAGGATGAATTTGCTGGCGAGCGAGGCGGCCTATGCATGTTGGAGTGGTCGATCAGCGTGGTGATTTATCCCTCTCTGTAACATTTTGTTAACCCTTTATTAACCATAATCTGGCGAAATCTCAGGCCTGGGGTGCGTTGTGTTTGAGGGTGTTCATCGTGTCAGTAGCTGTTAAGTCACGGATATCATTCCGTTTATTGGGCCGTTCCTATCTGGCCTTCGCCCTGTCTCCCGAGCGTCCTCTGGATGAGTGGCTCGCCGAGCTGGATCGCTGGGAGACCAAGTCTCCGAGCTTTTTTTCAAACCGGCCCATTGTGCTCGATCTGCACAACATCGCCGTCACCAGGGAAGAAGCATTTGAGATTGTGGCTCACATTGAAAGCCGCGATCTCAGGCTCATCGCGGTGGAAGGCGTGAACCCGCAATGGCTGCCGGCAAGGCTGGCGCCACTGCCTGGCGCCGCCCAGCCCGGCGGCATTTTCCAGCCACCGGAAGAACGCAAGCCGGTCCGGCCTGAACCGCTGAAGATTGTCGATAATGAACCGCCTGAACCCGCCGTTCCCGACTGCTCGGCACTGTTGATCGATTATCCGGTGCGCTCCGGCCAATCAATTATTTTTCCCCATGGCGATGTCACAGTCGTTGGCTCCGTGGCGTCGGGAGCGGAAATCATCGCAGGCGGCTCAATCCATGTCTATGGCAGCCTGCGCGGCCGGGCCTTTGCGGGCACCAATGGCAATGCCAGCGCGCGCATATTCTGCAACAAGTTTGACGCCGAGATCCTGGTG
>JANMHO010000120.1:0-14374 GCA_031375195.1 Rhodobiaceae bacterium | reverse complement strand
TATTTCTGGTACATTGTGCTGCCGCACCTGATACGCCCAATGACCGTGGTTATCCTGATTGAAACAATTTTCCTGCTCAACGTTTTTGCCGAAATCTATGTGACCGGCACTGGTGGACGGGCTGGCAACCTGCCGTTCCTTGTTTATCAATACGGGCTGATTTCGAATGACATCGGCGGCGCTTCCGCCGGCGGCATCATAGCCGTTATCCTCGCCAACATCGTTGCCTTCTTCCTGATGCGGATGATTGGCAAGAACCTGGAGGCTTGAGCCATGGCCCGCGCAGTTTCAAAGCGACGCAAGCTGATTGTAACGGTCTTGGCCTGGTCGATTGGCCTGCTGATCTTCTTTCCCATCCTGTGGACCATCCTCACCAGTTTCAAATCTGAGGGTGAAGCCATTGAGTTGCCACCCAAATTCCTGTTCTTTGCGTGGACAACCGAGAACTATGCTATTGTGCAAGAGCGCTCCAACTATCTCCTGTTCGCAATGAATTCGATATTGCTGGCGCTGGGATCAACTCTCTTCGCCCTGGTTATTGCCATTCCTTCGGCCTGGGCCATGGCTTTTGCGCCGGGCAAACGAACCAAAGACCTTCTGATGTGGATGCTCTCCACCAAGATGATGCCGCCGGTAGGCGCGCTCATTCCACTCTACCTGATCTTTCGGGATTTCGGCCTTCTGGATACACGCGGCGGCATCATCACAGTCTTGATGCTGCTCAACCTGCCTATCATTATCTGGATGCTCTACACGTATTTCAAGGAAATTCCGGGCGAAATTCTCGAAGCCTCCCGCATGGATGGCGCCTCGCTCGGCAAGGAGCTTCTCTATGTCCTGACGCCCATGGCAATTCCGGGCATTGCATCCACCCTGTTGCTCAACATCATTCTCGCCTGGAACGAAGCCTTCTGGACATTGGCGCTCACCACCAAGGATGCGGCCCCCCTCACGCAATTCATTGCTTCCTACTCAAGCCCCGAAGGCCTGTTCTGGGCCAAGCTTTCTGCCGCATCAACCATGGCCATAGCGCCCATTCTGGTGCTCGGCTGGTTTGCGCAAAAACAACTTGTACGTGGTCTCACATTCGGAGCGGTGAAATAGCATGGGCACGATCTCTCTCGTAAAAGCACGCAAGGCGTTTGGCGATGCCATCATCATTCCGGGCGCTGATCTCGACATCAAGGACGGTGAGTTCGTGGTGTTTGTCGGCCCCTCGGGCTGCGGCAAGTCCACGCTTCTGCGCATGATCGCAGGCCTGGAAGACCTGACATCCGGCTCAATTCTCATCGACGGCAAGAATATGACGGAAGAGGCGCCTTCAAAGCGCGGCCTCTCCATGGTGTTCCAGTCCTATGCGCTCTATCCCCATATGAGTGTGCGGGGCAATATTTCCTTCGGTTTGAAAATGGCCGGCATGCCAAAGGACGAGATTGCCGCCAAAGTCGCCAAGGCCGCCGCCACGCTCAATCTCACCGAATATCTTGACCGCAAGCCACGGCAATTGTCCGGTGGCCAACGCCAGCGCGTCGCCATCGGGCGCGCCATCGTGCGCAATCCCGAGGGCTTCCTGTTCGACGAGCCATTGTCGAACCTCGATGCCGCGCTACGCGTCAACATGCGGCTTGAAATCATGCAGATGCACAAGGATTTGGGTGCGACGATGATCTACGTGACCCATGACCAGGTTGAAGCCATGACCATGGCGGATCGCATTGTTGTTCTGAACCGGGGAAACATAGAGCAGGTTGGCACGCCGCTCGAACTCTACAACCACCCGGATTCGCTGTTTGTGGCGGGCTTCATCGGCTCGCCAAAAATGAACCTGATGGATGGCGCACCAGCGGCACCCTATAAGTGCGCAACAATCGGCATTCGCCCGGAACATCTCGACATTTCGCGAGAGGCTGGCACATGGCCCGCGACAATCAGGCTGGCCGAGCATCTCGGCGCCGACACATTCCTGCATGTCGACGCCGGCCTTTGTGGCATGATGACGGTGCGCGCCGAAGGTGAATATGAGGTTGCATCGGGTGCCAAGATATTCCTGACGCCGGAACCCAGCCGCATTCATCGCTTTGACAAGGATGGAAAGGCCATTCGCAAATGAGGTTGAAGGGCAAAGTTGCCATCATCACTGGCGCTGCGCGTGGCATTGGTGCAGCCTTTGCCGGGGCCTATGCACGCGAAGGGGCAACCGTTGCCATCGCCGATATTGACATGGCGCGGGCCGAACAGACAGCCAAAGCCATTGGGCCATCCGCGTTTGCGATTCGTCTCGACGTGGCTGACCAGTCTTCAATCGACAGCGCCGTTGCCGAAATGGAAAAGCGCTGCGGCGCTATTGATATTCTGGTGAACAATGCCGCCTTGTTTGATATGGCCCCCATCGTGGAAATTACCCGTGCCAGCTATGATCGCCTGTTCAGCATCAATGTCGCGGGAGCGTTTTTCACCATGCAAGCCGTTGCCCGCTCCATGATCAAACACAAGCGCAAGGGCAAGATCATCAATATGGCAAGCCAGGCCGGGCGCCGCGGCGAGGCATTGGTGGCTGTTTACTGCGCCACCAAAGCCACAGTCATCAGTTTCACCCAATCAGCCGGTCTTGATCTCATCAAGCACGGCATCAATGTCAACGCCATCGCCCCTGGTGTCGTAGATGGTGAGCATTGGGCAGGCGTGGATGCGCTCTTCGCCAAGTACGAAAACTTGCCCATTGGGGAAAAGAAAAGGCAGGTGGCCGCCGGCGTTCCCTATGGACGCATGGGCACCGCGGAAGATCTCGTCGGAATGGCGATTTTTCTGGCGTCTGAAGAAAGCAATTATATCGTCGCCCAGACATACAACGTCGACGGCGGACAATGGATGAATTGAGGGAGTAAAAATGTATTTGGAAAAATTGAGACTAAATGGACAGGTTGCGGTCGTAACGGGCGCGGGACAGGGCATTGGCGCCGCCTGTGCAAGAGCGCTAGGCGAAGCAGGTGCAAAAGTCATCGTTGCCGATTTCATGCCGGAACGCATAGACACTGCCGTTGCCGAATTGCGCAAGCTGAAGATCGACGCCTATGGCGTCACGCTTGATGTCACGAAGTCAAAGGAAGTGGATGCGGTTTGCGCTGATATCCTGAAGGCCCACGGCCGGGTGGATATTCTGGTTAATAACGCCGGCGTGGCCCGCAGCGACGTAAAGGCGGAAGACACCAGCGATGATCATTGGCGTCATCATATGGATGTGAATGTCGATGGTCTTTTCTGGTGCTGTCGGGCCTTTGGCTCCGCCATGCTGAAGCAGGGCAAGGGTTCGATTGTGAACATCGGCTCCATGTCTGGTTTCATCGTCAACAAGCCGCAACCGCAATCCTTCTACAACGCGTCCAAGGCCGCCGTTCATCACCTCACACGCTCACTCGCGGCGGAATGGGGTGCGCGAGGTGTGCGCGTCAATGCGGTGGCGCCAACTTACATTGAAACACCACTGACCGCGTTTGGCATGACTCAGTCCCCTGACATGTACAAGGTGTGGCTGGAAATGACTCCCATGGGCCGCGTCGGCCAACCCGACGAGATCGCCTCAGTGGTGCATTTTTTGGCGTCGGATGCGGCAAGCCTGATGACGGGGTCGATTGTGCTGGCCGATGGCGGGTATTGCTGCTGGTGAGCTAAACTCGGGCGCTTGTTTCAAGATGCCGGAACCCCTATTGGGTTCCATGAAATGGACCAGAATGATGCCCTCACCCAATGGCTTGCCGCTTTTCGTGATGCTGTAAGCGCTGGCAAGTTTGTAAAACTTGCGCTTGCCAAACCCACCACTGCCGCTGGTGATTTGAAGGCAGTCGACGTGCGGCCCATTCTGGTGAAGGAAGCGCTAAAGCTCAGCTTCACCTATCATCACCGCACGCGCGACGTGGTGAAGAATTATGGGCTGGAGGAGAGTGCGGCACTCATCAGTGAACTACTGAATGACAAGATTAATAGTGGTCGGCTCTATACTTTGGCAGCCGACATATCGCTTGCCAGACGGGAGGCAGGTTTTAGGCTAACTCGCGCGCCTGCCAGTCAAAAACGACTGCCGGAACTATCGCACAATCGAGCCAAGCAAAGATTCATTGAAAGCGCTGGCAGGACCTATCTGCACCGGCTTGGCGTCACCGATGCGCAAGGCAAGGTGCACAGGAATTCGCAGGATAAGTTTCGCCAGATCAACAAGTATGTCGAGGTTCTGGATGGCCTTATAAAGCAGCCCGACAGCGGCAAGAAATTGCGCATTGTCGATATGGGCGCTGGCAAAGGCTACCTCACGTTTGCGCTGTATGACCATTTGACCAATTCACTCAGGCTGGATGTGGACGTTGTGGGCGTGGAGCAGCGCGAGGATTTGGTGGCGCTGTGCAACGATATCGCGCGGGCAGAAGATTTCAAGAACCTGCGCTTCGTTCAGGGGTCAATCGCAAAGCATGATTGCGCCGGAGCCGATATCGTCATTGCGTTGCACGCCTGCGACACGGCGACAGACGACGCGATCAACAAGGCCATTCGGGCGCAGGCTTCTCTGATTGTCGTGGCCCCCTGCTGCCACAAGCAAATCCGCCGCGAGATGGAGAGGGGAAGTGGCACCCATTCACTTGATGTTCTCATGAGGCATGGCACCTACGTGGACCGCCTGGCCGAGATGGTAACTGATGGACTTCGGGCTGAATTGCTGGAATTGCAGGGCTACAAAACCAAGCTGTTTGAATTCGTCTCGGATGCGCATACCCCAAAAAATGTAATGATTGTGGCCTCGCGACAGGCCAGCGGCCGACGGCCCGAGGAGGTTGAAAAACTCCGCGCGTCAATAGCTGCGACCAAGGCGCAATTTGGAATCGCGGCACATCACCTGGAACGGCTTCTCGATCGCAGTTGACAGCCGGATACCGCTGCCGCAATATTGTAATACAATTGGAATTTCTGGCATGGTGGCGACGTGGGTTTGTTTGCTGTAACAGTTGAATTCACGCTGCAGCCCGGAGCCATGGCTGCGTTTCGCAAACTTATTGACAAGAACGCCAGGGAGTCCTGTGCCGCCGAGCCGGGGTGCCAGAGATTTGACGTGCTGGCGCCGGAAAATTCGGTCGATCAGGTTTTCCTCTATGAAATCTATGATGACCGCGCGGCGTTTGATGCCCATCTCAAGACGCCGCACTACGATGTCTTCAACCGCGAAAGCGCACCGCTGGTTCTGGTCAAAAAAGCAGCCGTGTATGATTTGGCTTGCGAAGGGTCGCGAGCCGCAAAATGAAAAGGAAAGCCAGTGGCCAGTAATCGCCTGAAAGTCATGACGCGCAGCAAAGAGGCCAAGCTCGGCCACTTCATTGTTGAATTTGCCACCCCCGGCATTGGCCATATCATGAAGGCAGCGGGATGCGATTTCGCGCTCTTCGATCTTGAACATTCGGGCTTTGGCTTTGAAACCGTGAAAAGCGCCATCCGCTATTTCGAGGCGGCTGATGTAGCCCCAATTGTGCGGGTTCCCTCCAAGGAATACCATCATATTGCGCGTGCCTGCGACATGGGCGCTGAGGGCATCATGATCCCGATGGTGGGCAATGCCAAGGAAGCCAAGGCCATCGTGGAGTGCATGAAGTATTTCCCGATGGGCAAGCGCGGTGTGGCCTTGGGCGTTGCACATGACAATTATAGCGGCGGATCAGTGCCAGAGAAACTGGCTGGCGCTAATGAACGCACGACGCTTTTCTGCCAGATTGAAACAGCCGAAGGCGCTGAGAATGCCGATGCGATAGCCGCGGTGGAAGGGGTGGATTGCCTGTGGGTTGGCCATTTTGACCTTTCGGTGTCACTTGGCATTCCCGGTGAGTTTGACAGTCCTAAATTTCTGGATGCGATTGCGAGGACTGCGGCTGCCACCAAGAAGCATGGCAAGTCGCTTGGGCGTTTGGTGCCGACAACTGATCTGGGGATTGCTCTCTACAAGCAGGGGTTTGATTTCTGCTGTTATTCCGGCGATGTTTGGGTTCTACGGGATGCGCTGACGCAGGCCATCGGGAAGCTGCGAGAGGGTTGCAAGGCATGAGCGCCAGGTTCCGCGTAGCGCTTTCCGGCGATTTCAAGAAGGCCGATGGAGCGCCGGTGTTTCCGGACTTTGATTTGGCGCCGTTGGAGAACGCCCCGAATGTGGAAATGGCTTTTCTTGAATCAGCCAATCCATTGCGGACCGATCAGCTTGAGGATTTTGATGCGCTGATATTGCTGGCCCATCGCTTTGCGCCGACCAGCGTTCCGAAGAGTGGCAGGCTTTCGGTGGTTGCCCGGTTTGGCGTGGGTTATGACACGGTTGATGTGCCTGCCTGCACGACAGCGGATATCGCACTTTGCATCACACCTGATGGTGTGCGACGGCCGGTTGCCGTTTCGATCATCACATTCATGCTGGCGCTCACCGGCAAGATGATGGTGAAAGACAAGCTGGCCCGCCAGGGCCCGCCGGGATTTGCAGCGCGAGGCGATCACATGGGCGTTGGCCTTGTTGGCAAAACACTTGGCTCCGTCGGCATTGGCAATATTGGGGCAGAACTGTTCCGGCTGGCCAAGCCCTTCGACATGAAGTTCATGGCCCATGACCCTTTTGCAGACCCAAAGATTGCCAGGGAATTGGGAATTGAGCTGGTGGGCCTCGACGATGTATTTGCGTGGGCTGACATCCTCACCATCAACTGCCCGCTGACGGATGAGACCCATCATCTGGTCAATGCCAAGCGTTTGGCGCTCATGAAAAAGACGGCTTACTTCATCAATACGGCCCGCGGGCCAATTGTTGACCAGAAGGCACTGACGGAAGTCCTTGCGGCGGGACGGATCGCCGGTGCGGGGCTTGATGTATTTGAAGTGGAACCGCCGGACCCCAATGACCCGCTTTTGAAGCTCGATAACATTATTGTGGCGCCCCACGCGCTGTGCTGGACGGATCAATGTTTTGCAGGAAATGGGGCCGCCGATATTGCAGCCGTATTGGAGATACAGCATGGCCGGATTCCGCGCGGCGTGGTGAATAGGCAGGTGCTTGAAAGTTCGCATTTTAAGGCTAAGCTGGAGGCTTACGGCAAACAGTTTGGTTCATAAGAATTCCCCGCAAACAAGCAGGGATGAACGAGTGGCCGCGTCATGCAGCCGCTCAAACCTTGGGAGGATGTGATGGTTACAAGACGAAAGTTAGGCTGGATTGGCATGGCCGCGACGTTCGCGGTTTCGCTTGCCCAACCAGCATGGGCCGAAAGCGCCGCCGAGCGGGCAGTGAAGGAAGCCCAGCAATACAAGGGCCAGACGATCACGATCGTTTGGGAGGCGGGCCTGCAAGCGCTTGATCCCCTGAACTTTTCGGGACCAAAATGGAAAGAGCTGACTGGCATTGACGTAAAGGTGGTTGAAGTTTCAACCGCTGAAATGTTCACCAAGATCATGCAGGATTACAAGTCGGGGGCTGGTGCTTATGATGCGCTGAACGTCATCCCGGCCTGGATGCCCGACCTCGCCAACGCTGGCGCGCTTGAGCCGCTTGACTCATATGTCGACAAGTTTGGCTTCCGCGAAGAACTGCAAAAGATAGCTCCGACCTATCGCGACAACCAGATGATGGTGGACGGCAAGATCTTCGGCTTCCCCGACGATGGCGACGTGTTCCTGATGTATTACCGCAAGGATCTTTTCGAGGATGCGGCTGTGAAGGAAGCCTTCAAAGCGAAGACCGGCAAGGATTTGGCTGTGCCAACGACCTGGGCCGATTTCGACGTGACCGGGGCCGCGCTCACCGAAGTGCTGAAAGACAAGGGTATCTATGGCGCTGCCTTCTTCCGCCAGCCCCCATACACCATGTTCATGTTGCAGGAGCGCTTCCGCAATGAAGGCGGCAAGTTCTTTGACGCTGACTCGATGAAGGCCACGATCAACTCCGACACCATGGTGCGGGTGCTCACGGAAATGCGCGAAGAGAACAAGTTCATGCCGCCAGGCGTTGAACAGTTTGGTTTCGTTGAAAACCTTGCAGCCTTCCTGCAGGGCCAGACAGCCATGACAATCTCATGGCCACCCTATGGCCGGTGGGCTGCCGGCTATGGCACCGATCAGGACGTGATGAGCTGGGTTCCAAAATCGACGATTGCCGGCAAGGTGGGCTACGCCCTGCCGCCGGGCGGTCACCCCCAGCTTGCCGCAGGCTTTGCGCTTTCAGTATCTTCCACTTCCAAGAACAAGGAAGCCGCCTATCTGTTCATCCAATGGCTGAACAGCGAGGATGTGAGCTTGCAGCGCGTACAGCTGCCTTATGCACTGCGTGATCCATTCCGCGATTCACACTTCACGAGTCCTGAGTATCTCGCCAAGTGGCCCGATGCCAAGGATTATCTGGCTGCCCTGCAGGCTGGCGCAAATTCCGGCTTGCTGGACCTCTCTCTGCTTCAAACCGACAAGTATGAAGAAGTGCTGCGCCAGATGATATCGAAGCTCTGGGCTGGCGAAGATCCAAAAACTATTGCCGATGCGGCAGCGGCCGAATGGGATGCCATTACCGAAAAGATCGGCGTTGACCAGCAGAAGGCAGTTTATGCCGGCTGGGCTTCGAAATCTGGCGCCTATCCGAAGTAAGACAAGAGACACATCTTCCTTCCCCCTCGCGGGGGAAGGAATGCTCTTGAACAGATCGCAGGCCCATGACCGCTATCGCCATTCACCCTGATAGAAATTTCCGCTACTGGCTGCTTACGCCTGCGGTATTCCTGTTGCTGCTGATTGGTCTTTTTCCGCTGATTTACTCGCTGGTGGTGAGTTTCATGCGGATTGACATGATGGATACGGATACTTCCTTTGCTGGCCTCCATAACTATGCCCAGCTTTTCAAGGACAAGCGCCTTTGGGAGTCGTTGCTGCACACAGCTTTGATCACATTGATTGCGCTTCCCGTTGAATTGCTGCTTGGGTTGGCGATGGCCTATTTGTTTCTGGAGAAAATGCCAGGCAGGCAGATTTTCATTTCGCTGCTGGTGTTACCGACAATTATTTCGCCCGTTGTCGCAGGCGCCACATGGCGGCTGCTGTTTGACAATCGCTTTGGACCGATCAACCAGGTATTGGGCTGGATTGCAGGCCATCCGGTCGCGGCGCTGTGGACGATCAGCCCCAATCTTGTCTATCCAGCCATTATCTTTTGCGAGATCTGGCAATGGACACCCTTCATGTTTTTGATCCTGCTGGCGGCCTTATCCAATGTGGACCGATCGCTGACTGAAGCCGCCGAGATTGACGGCGCCGGTTTCATTCGCACCTTCTTCCGCATTGTGCTTCCGGCCATCTGGCCGGTGATGGCGATTGCCATTCTCATTCGCGGCCTCGATCTGGTGCGCATTTTTGATATCATCTGGGCGCTGACTTCCGGGGGCCCCGGCACCATGACTGAAACAATTTCGATCTATGCCTACACACAGGGCTTCAGGCAATTTGAGACCAGCTACACGGCAGCCATCGCCTTTCTGGTCATCGTTATTCTCACTATCGTCGTCACCTGGGCTATCAGGCGCATGGGGCTGGCGAAATGAACTCCCTGCCCTTCCACCGCCGCAAGGATGTGCGCCTCGGCATCCGCTATTTCATTGCCTGCTTGCTGGTCGTCATATTCGTGTTTCCGGTCTATTGGCTGTTCATCATTTCCTTCAAGACTCCGGAAGAAATTTTTGCATTTCCACCAGTGTGGTATCCCAGCAGCATCCAATTCGCCAACTACAAGGTATTGTTCAAGGACGGCGATGCGCAAACAGTGTGGAACAGCCTGACATTGGCAGCCGTTTCCACATTCTTCGCCATGATCCTCGGCAGCATCGCAGCCTATTCGCTGGTGCGGTTCAGGACGGGCGGCGAAAACCTTGCGGTGTGGATCATCTCGCAACGCATGATGCCGCCAGTTGCCATCGTTTTCCCGGTCTTCCTGCTGTATGTCTTCTTTGGCTGGGTGGACACATTCATTGGCCTGATCCTGCTCTACACCGCATTCAACCTGCCTTATGTGATCTGGATGATGCGAGGTTACATTGAAGACATTCCGCTTGAGCTGGAAGAGAGCGCGCTGGTTGATGGCTGCACGAGGTGGGAAGTTTTGTGGAAGGTTGTGATGCCGATGGCGCGCTCGGGGCTTTTTGCAACCGCCGTGTTCACCTTTGTCTTCGCTTGGAATGAATTTCTGTTTGCGCTGGTTCTCACGCGCACCGAGGTTGTCACCTACACCGTGCAGGTGACGCATTATTTTGGCGGGCAATCAAATTTCTGGGCGAAGATCGCAGCGATGTCGGTGCTGGGCACCATCCCCGTCTTCATCGCTGTCGCCACCATGCAGCGCTATCTCGTGCGCGGCATCTCCATGGGTGCAGTCAAGGGCTAGATCATGTCAGACCTGAAAATCACCGGACTCAACAAGCACTACGGCAGTTTTCATGCAGTGAAGGGCATTGATCTGGAAGTGCCTTCTGGCGAATTCACTGTGCTTGTAGGGCCATCAGGCTGCGGCAAATCCACGTTGCTCAGAACGATTGCAGGGCTTGAGGAGCCGAGCGCTGGAACGGTTGAGATCGGAAACAAGGATGTGACCTGGGCGCGGCCTCGCGACCGCGACATTGCCATGGTGTTCCAGAATTACGCGCTCTACCCCTATATGAGCGTATTTGAAAATATCGCTTTTGGCCTGCGGGCACGGAAAGTCGCGGCTGCCGAGATTGACACACGGGTAAAGCGGGCAGCTGACATGCTGGACATTGGGCCGCTCCTGCAGCGTTTCCCGCGGGAACTTTCCGGCGGCCAGCGCCAGCGGGTCGCCATTGGCCGCGCCATTGTTCGGGATGCGCGATTGTTCCTGTTTGACGAACCCTTGAGCAATCTTGACGCGCAGCTTCGCGATGACATGCGTGTTGAAATCAAGCGGCTGCACAAGGAACTAGGCCGCACCATGATTTATGTGACGCATGACCAGATCGAGGCGATGACGCTGGCTGACCGGATTGTTTTGCTGCGCGACGGCCGCATTGAACAGCTGGGCTCGCCGCTTGATCTTTTTGAACGGCCCGCGAGCCAATTTGTCGCCGGGTTTCTCGGCAGCCCGAAGATGAATTTTCTGACCGCAACAATCAGTGGAAACTCATTGACGCTGGCAGGTGGCACGAAGCTGGCGCTGCCTCGCAAGGTTGCGGTCAAAGATGTTGTTCTGGGCATTCGACCCCAGCACATTGCAATCGCAGGAAAAAGCGTTGCGGCTGGCCACGCGCGCGTTCCTGTCGTTATCGAACTGGTGCAGCCCACGGGTTCGCGGGTCCATATCACCTTCCCTCTCGGCGGCACCAGCATTGTGGCTGATCTCGATGCCCATGATGCCAGCAAGCCAGGGGTGAAAGTCAATATTGATATCGATATGGCGCGCGCCATCATCATCGATCCCACAAGTGAAAAAGTGATCTGAAACGCAGGAGAAAATCCATGGCCCAGAAGAAGCCAAGCCGCGCCATTAAACTGTTCGGCACCGAGGTTCCCGAAGGCAAGCGCCGCGAACTTAGCGCCGGGCCCATCACAGCGATGCTTGACAATGGCGCGCTCCGTTACATTCGTTATCGTGGCATCGAAGTCTTGCGGGCTATCGCCTACATCGTGCGCGACAAGAATTGGGGCACCTATGCACCTGCCATCGTTGATTTAAAAGTGAAACAGGGCAAGGATGGATTCGCGGTCAGCTACGGCGCTACTTGCCGTGATGCTGACCAAGCCATCCGCTATCATGCCAGGATTGAGGCAAAATCCGATGGCACTCTGACTTTTTCAGCCGACGGCACGCCGGAGAGTGATTTCTTGACAAACCGGACAGGGTTTGTGGTGCTGCATCCGCTGGAAGGCGTTGTCGGAAAACCCGTTGACGTTGTCCATGTTGATGGCAAACGCGAGAAACGGACATTTCCGAAGCTCATAAGTCCCGGCCAGCCGATATTCGAAGTTCGCTCGTTGAAGCACACGGTTATGCCAGGCGTGACTGCCACAGTTTTTATGGAAGGGAACAAGTTTGAAATGGAGGACCATCGCAACTGGATGGATGCTTCCTACAAAACCTACGTGTGTTCCCTGCTCGACCCATGGCCTTATACGTTGCCTGCGGGCCAGATGTTCGCGCAATCAGTGAATCTTTCAATTGCGGGAAAGCCATCCAGGGCTTTGGAAAAGCGTTCACGCGATGTTGTTCAGGTTGCTCTTGGGCGCGTGTCGAATCTGTTGCCCGCTCTTGGCATGGGCGTGCCCATGAAAGAGGCTGAGGCTGCACTTGCCACGGCCAATATTATTTCGGCTGCCTCGCCCTCCTATCTTGTCTGCCAGATTGATGGACGTGAAACTGGACAGGTTGCAGCCGCCAGGGCTTTTCGAGCCCTCAAGGAAAAGACAAATCTTCCGATCGTTCTGGAGATTATCCTGCCGGCAAAGCAACCTGCCGATCGCGAAGTCTCGGAGATTGCGGCGGCCCTTCGCGAGGGCGGCTTGAAGCCTGATTCCCTAGTGATCACACAGGCCCATGATCTCAAGTCTTTCCAGCCAAATTCGCCGCGTCCGCCGGGGCCAACCTATGAAGAAATGGCCGCTGCGATGCGCAGCGCATTTCCCGGTGTGCCGCTGGGTGGCGGCATGTTGTGTTACTTTACCGAGCTTAACCGCAAGCGCCCGCCGCAAGGTTTATTCGATTTCATCACACACACAGTTTGCCCCATTGTGCATGCAGCCGATGATATCTCCGTCATGGAAACGCTCGAGTCGCTGCCGTCGATTTTTGCTTCTGCCCGCGCGATCATCGGGAAATCGCCCTATCATCTTGGGCCTTCCAGCATACCATGCCGGGACAACCCTTATGGCGCTGCCGTTGCGCCCAACCCCGACAATGGCCGCGTTTGCCTGTCGAACTTGGACCCCCGCCAGCGCGGGCTTTTTGCCGCGGCATGGAACTTGGGACTATTTGCGGCAGCGGCGCGGGGCAAGCTGAATGCCATTGCGTTGGGATCGGCCACAGGGTCGCAGGGCGTGATTACGAGCAGCGGAATTCACCCTGCCTATCATGTTCTCGCCGGACTGGGCCGGGCAGGACGTGTCAAAACCATTGAAACCGCCAGCAGTGTTCCGGGAAAAATTGCGGCACTTGCCCATCAGTCAAAGTCCGGCCCGGTACTGTGGCTTGCCAATCTGACGGCGGAAAAGCAAACGGTAAAAGTGAGTGGATTTTCCGGTGGCGCGGGCGTGCACATGCTGGATGAAAGCAGTTTTGGGGCGCTGACCAGCGACTCAGGTTATCTCGCCAAGAAAGGCAAGTCAGTCAAAAAAGTTTCAGGCATTGAACTTGGCGCTTATGCTGTTTCGCGAATTGCGGCTTTGTGATGTTGCTGGGTTGCATCGCCGATGATTTCACGGGGGCCACGGATTTGGCCAACACGCTGTCGCGCCACGGCATGCGGACGGTTCAAACGATTGGTGTGCCCAAGGGTGCCGCACCTGAGGCGGATGCCATTGTTGTGGCGTTGAAGTCGCGGACGATTGAGGCAGATGAAGCTGTAGCGCAATCGGTGGAGGCTTGCCGCTGGTTGAAAGCCAATGGCGCGCGGCAGATCTATTTCAAATATTGCTCGACGTTTGACTCAACTGACCGTGGGAACATCGGCCCGGTGGCCGACGCGCTGCTGGACGAGCTGGGCGCTCAATTCACCATTGCCTGCCCCGCCTTTCCGGAGAACGGGCGGACGATTTACATGGGGCATTTGTTTGTCGGCAACGCACTGCTTTCAGATTCAAGCATGCGCCATCATCCGCTGACGCCGATGCTGGACTCAAATCTGGTGAATGTACTGGCCAGGCAAACGCCCCATAAAGTGGGTCTTGTGGATCACCGCACTGTAAAGAGAGGTGCGGCTGCGATTGCAGGGACTTTTACCAAGCTTCTCAGTGCCGGTGTGCGCCACGCCATTGTTGATGCGATTGAAGATGTCGATCTGATGCATATGGGCGAGGCTTGCGCTGGCTTGGCGTTGATTACCGGCGGATCAGGGGCCGCCATTGGGTTGCCTGAAAATTTTCGGAAAACTGGTTTGCTGCCTGTGAGGGAAGGCGTATCACCACTCCGAAGTGTTGATGGCGGTGGTGTTGTGCTTTCTGGAAGTTGCTCTACGGCAACACTGGCGCAGGTCGAACGCATGAAGGCGGAATTCCCGGCACGGGCGATTGAACCGGCTGCATTGGTTTCAAATTTTGAATCGACGGTTGCGGAGTTGGTTGACTGGGCCGGAGCGGCGCTCAAAAACTCCCCTGCCTTGATCTATGCCAG
>JANMHO010000081.1:0-18891 GCA_031375195.1 Rhodobiaceae bacterium | reverse complement strand
GGAAATATCGCCTCATAGCAAATCGAAAAGCTCACCGGCGGCGCATGGGGTATGTCGTAGGTTGCCGGACCCTGCCCTGCCGCGAAGCTGCCCGGCACCGTCACAACCTTGCGAAACCCCAGGGGCTGCAGCAGCCATTCGAACGGCAGGAATTCCCCGCCCGGAACCAGCCGCCATTTGTCATAGCCGGCGACAAAATTTCCAGACCCGTCAAAGGTGAGAACGCTGTTGTAGACCTTGTCTTCGCTTCCAGCATTCACCTCGCGCCGCAGGGTGCCCGTCACCAGAACCCTGGCGCCGCCCAGCATAGTGGCCACTTCGCCCCGTGCGGCGGCGCTCTCATCAATCAAAAATGCCAGCGCCGATTCCGGCCAGATGATATGAGTGATGGGCTTGCCATTTCCCGAAGGCCTGGCCGACATTTCCAGCAGCTGGTCAAAGATGGCGCGCGCATTGTCGCCTCGCCATTTGTCTTCCTGGGGAATATTGGGCTGCACAATCCGGATGTTCACGCCCGCGACGTCTGCAACCACCGTTTGCGACCTAAAAATTCCCCAGGCCCAGCTCAAAGGCAATGTGGCCATGATCAACAAGGCAATGAGCCGCTGCGGCCGCTCGAACAAAAGCGGCCATGTGCCGGCCCAGAGCAGGATCAACAATGTCACCCCTGGCATGCCCCACAGGGACACCGTCTGTGCGACGGCTCCCATGCCATCGCTCACCAGACCCGGTTGCGCCCAGGGGAAGCCTGTAAACAGAAAACCACGCAAGAGTTCCGCAAGTGTCAGGACAACGCCAAGCAGCACAGCCTGGCCCAGGCGCCTGAACCCCGCCAGGTTGACCAGCAAGAAAGCCAGCCCCCAATAGATCGCCATCGACGCGGCCAATCCGCCAACCGCGAACGGCATCATCCAGAGATAGTCATGGGCGTTCACGAAGAACGCGAAAGCAATCCAGTGGAACGCGAACAGGAAATAGCCAAAGCCAAAACCCCAGCCCGTGAGGAACGCCGAACGCCAATTTTTGCGCCCGATATTTTCGAGCAGCATGAGAACGGCGGGGACCGCCAGAAACAGCGCGGGCCACAGGTCAAGCGGCGGCAATGCAAGTGCGGCAAGAACGCCTGCCAGAAAGGCAGCGCCGACGCGCCGCCAGCCCAGGAGATATTTCAAACGGGTCTCAGCCCTTGCGTCGAACGGCAATGTCTTCCGCCATCGAACACATGATTTCAAACATCATGACGACACCGGCGTAGGCCGTCATGCCCGATGGATCAAACGGTGGCGAGACTTCCACCACATCCGCCCCCACAATGTTGAGGCCGCGCAATCCCCGCAACATTTGCTGCGCCTGGAAAGTGGTGAAGCCGCCAATTTCCGGCGTGCCGGTCCCCGGCGCATAGACAGGATCAAGCATGTCGATGTCAAAGCTCACATAGGTTTCCTGGTTCCCCACAACGCCCCGGGCGATTTCCATCACCCTCTGCGGCCCCAGTTCCATGGCTTCCTCAATGCGCATGAGGCGAACCCCCATTTTCTCGCCATACTCGAAATCCTCAAGGTCATACATGGAGCCGCGAAGGCCGATTTGGATGGTGCGCTTGGGGTCCAGCACGCCTTCCTCGATCGCCCGCCGGAATGGCGTGCCATGGGTGTATTTGAAGCCGCCGAAATAGCTGTCGTACAAATCCGTGTGCGCATCGAAATGCACCATGCCAACCGGCTTCTTCTGGCCCACCGCGCGCAGGATCGGCAGCGACGACAAATGATCGCCACCTGCAGACAAAGGCCGGATGCCCTTGGCAACCAGCTTTTTGAAATAGGCTTCAACCCGGGCCAGCGCGTCATCAACATTGGCCGGGTTCACCGGGCAATCGCCGAGATCAGCCACATTCACCAGTTCATACGGCACAATATGCGACGTCTGGTGCATGCGCCTGACCATCGACGACATGTCGCGCATCTGCCGGGGTCCATGGCGGGGGCCGGGGCGGTTTGTGGTGCCGCCATCCCACGGCACGCCGACAACCCCGATATCAACGCCCTTGGCGTCCTCAAGCGGCACATGCGGCAGCCGCATGAACGTCGCAATGCCGCCAAAGCGCGGCGTCACAAGGCCGGAGACCGGTTGGTTGAAATCACTCACGATGAAACTCCATCATTTGGAAAAACCATATAGCCGAAACAAATCGGTCGGTGCTGCAAAAACCTCGCGCGCACTGGCAAAGCCCGCTTCGCGACCCAGCGTATGCCATGTCGCATCTGTTTCGGGATAGTCCGCCGCGTGAACATGGGCCGCCATGGCGTTCCATTCGTCTTCGGAATAAGCCGTCCAGAATGGTTTCTGCAAGTCCCAGCGCCGCAACCAGTTCTCGCGGTCCTCGCCGTCGGGGCTGGTGTTTTCATAAATCAGAAACAGGCCACCCGGTGCCAGCACGTTGCGGATGGTGCGCATGAGGGCCAGTTTTTCCATGCCCTGAAGATGATGCAGCGACAGGCCAATCCACGCCACATCCACCTGCTCCACCACACCAGCTAGCGCTTCGAGAAAGTCCCGCTGCTCAAACTTCACCGTGCAGTTAAGTTCCGTCAGCGCCTTGCCGGCAAGTTCCAGCGCCGCCCCGGAAAAATCAATCCCGTGGTAATGCGTGATCGTCGTGCCCCGCAATGCCCCAACGCTGGCACTGGCATCCCCGCAGGCAATATCGAGAAAGCGGAATGGCTGCGCAGCGTCGTTGACAAGAACCTCATGCAGCGCCGCGTAGGCTTCCCGGTGGAACAGAAAATTATTGTCCACCATTTTGCGGTACAATTTCCAATCCTGCTGAAACAGTTCAACCGTCGTGGCATCAGCTGCACCCATGTTTTTCCTCCCTTCGCGTGGGCGACGTTAGCCTGTCGGTGTCTCGTAGCCAAGTGCGCGCGATTCGTGATAGCATTATCCAGTGCCCCGCCAACACCATATCCTCGATGCCATCAGCAACACGCCGCTGGTGGAACTTCGCAGTATTGTGCCAAAGGGCAGTGCCCGCATTGTGGCCAAGCTCGAATCTGCCAATCCCACCGGCAGCATGAAGGACAGGCTGGCGCGCAACCTCATCCAGCACGCCGTTGCAAGGGGATTGCTGCTGCCCGGTGGCACCGTGGTTGAATACACCGCTGGCACCACCGGCATTTCACTGGCCCTCGTTGCCAGCGCACTGGGTTATAAAACCCATTTCGCATTCTCTGATGCCTTCAGTGAAGAAAAGCGCATGACCATGCGGGCCTTCGGGGCTGAGATCACCGATATTCCGAGTGACAACAAGAAAATCACCAAAGAGCTGATCCAGGCCATGATTGCCAAAGCTGGCGAAATCAGCCAGCGGCCAAACCACTGGTGGGCCGATCAACTCAGGAATGAAGACGGCGCTGACGGCTACACGGGTCTTGGCGAAGAAATCTGGCGGCAAACCACGGGCCGGGTTGACGCACTCGTTCATACGGTGAGCACCGCGCACTCGCTGCACGGCATGAGCCGGGCGCTCAAACGCGAGAAACCTGATCTCTTGGTATTTGCTGTGGAACCCGATGAATCTGCCGTGCTGTCAGGCAGGCCACCCGGCTCCCATAAGATCGAGGGCATTGGTCTGGGGTTCATCCCGCCCCTGTGGCACCGCGATGAGGTGAGCGAAATCCTGACCGTCTCGACAGATGATGCCAAGGCCATGGCAAGGCGTCTGGCGAAGGAAGAGGCGATTTTCGCCGGCACGTCTACAGGTGCCAATATCGTCGCGAGCCTGAGAATAGCTGAGCGCCTTGGCCCCAACGCCACAGTGGCCACCCTCATCGTGGATTCAGGCCTGCGCTATCTCAGCACCGATGTTTTCCGCTAGATAGATTTGCCACAAGCCGCTATCTCCCCTGTCCATGACCACACATTTTGATATCATCGTGATCGGCGCCGGCATTGCGGGCGCTTCTGTTGCGGCTCACCTCGCTGAAACCAGGCGCGTCCTCATTCTCGAAATGGAGGACCGCCCCAGCTTTCACACCACGGGGCGGTCAGCGGCAACCTATGAACCCAACTACGGGCCGCCGCCCATGCTGGCCTTCACTCGCGCCAGCCAGGATTTCTTCATGAACTGGCCGCCAGGTTTTGCCGATGGCCCGTTGCTGGCGCCCCGCGCCTCGCTGTTTCTGGAAGCGGAAGGCCAGCAGGCCTTTACCGAAACTCTATTGAAACTTGGCGCTGGCCTTGCAGAACTGACCGAGAGGCAGGCCCGGAATATCTACCCCGTTTTGCGTGAAGGCTATGCCAGCCGCTTCTTCCTCGACCCCAACACCGGCGATATCGATGTTGATCTGCTGCATCGCGGCTATCTCAAACTGTTCAAATCACGCGGTGGCCAATTACTGACCAATGCCACAGCGGAAACCATCGAGCGTGCCGGAAAAATCTGGCGTATTGAAACGTCGCAAGGAATCTTCGAAAGTGAAGTCCTCATCGACGCGGCAGGCGCCTGGGGCGATATTGTGGCGGCAAGGGCCGGTGTGAAGCCCATCGGCCTGCAACCCAAACGCCGCTCGGTCGGCGTCATCCCCGTTGATGGCATTGATGGCGCTGCCGATTTTCCCGTGGCAACTGACGTGGGCGAAACCTGGTACGCCAAGCCGCAAAGCGGCAAAATGATCGTTTCGTCAGCCGATGCCACCTCCGTTGACCCCCACGACGCCTACGCCGATGACATGGCAATAGCAGAAGGCATCGAACGCCTGATGACTGCCACGACGATCGAAGTCACAAGACTGGATCACAGTTGGGGCGGCCTCCGCACTTTTGCGCTAGATGGCTCACCCGTCATCGGCTATGATCCGCGTGACGAAGGTTTCTTCTGGCTGGTGGGCCAGGGCGGCTACGGCATACAGTCTGCGCCAGCACTTTCACGCACAGCTGCTGCTATGGTGATGAAAGAAAAACTTCCGCAAGATGTAATGGACGCAGGATTGATGCTGTCCGACATCTTGCCAAATCGCTTCCAATGATTTTCCCTTCTCCCGCAAGGGGAGAAGGACGAATTACCCCACCAAAACCGGAAACTCCGGCGCGTCCATCATCGCCCCATGCTCAAGCTTCACGTCGCGAAACGGCGGCGACGTTTTCACGCCTTCACGTCTCGCAAACCTTGCATCATCGCCCAGCAGCCGCAAACTAAACGCCCGCCGCTGTTCGCTCGCTGAATTATTCGCCGGTGCCCCGTGCAGGGTTTTATAATTGAACGCCACCGCGTCGCCCGGCGCCAGTTCCCAGCCAATCACATTGAACTTGTCGCGGTTGCCATTGATATCAGGCACTTCCTCCAGCCCGTCATTCGCATTGAGCGGTGTCTTGTCAAAGCGCTCGGGCCGGAAATACTTGCCCCATTTGTGGGAACCTCCCACAAACTCCAAAGTGCGGTCCAGCGGCACATGATCCAGCGGAATCCACAAGCTCACCGTGTCATCGCCATCCACACAGTAATAGGGCTGGTCCTGGTGCCAGGGCGTGGCCACACCAGCGCTCGCTTCCTTCACCAGCACATGCTCATGAAACAGCCGCGCGGTCTTGCTGCCCATCAACTGGCGGCCAATTTCGGCTGCTGGTGAATTGAAAATGAAATCGCGGTATTCCGGAATGCGCTCCCAGTTGCAGTAGTCCCCGAAGAACCGCCCGCCGCCATCCTTGCCCTGGTAGATTTTAACATCAGCGCTGGGCTCCGCCATATTGCGCGCAATGCCTGCCCGCAGCAAGTGAACCCAACGGCTAAAGAAACCCCTGAGCGCCACTGCGCCATCCCGGTTGAAATCTGAAATCACATCCCTCGGCAGATTGATCATTGAAGCACTCCATTCCCATTCACTCCTAACATAAAACGGAATTTTGATCATTCGGAAAAAACGTGCTTAACTGAATTATCGCCCTCTCAGGGTGTTTAAAAAACTAAGGGAGAATATCATGAAATCCACGAAACTCTTGGGTTTGAGCCTGCTGATGAGCACCATGCTCGCGGTGGGCGCGGCCAACGCCAAATCGCTGGTCTATTGCTCGGAAGGCTCGCCCGAAAACTTCACCCCGGCCATCAACACCACAGGCACCAGCCTTGATGCCGCCCGCCCCGTTTACAACAAGCTGGTGCAATTCACCCCCGGCACCACCACCGTGGTGCCCGCCTTGGCCGAAAGCTATGCAATTTCCGACGATGGCAAAGTCATCACCTTCAAGCTGCGCCCCGGCATCAAGGTGCATTCGGGCGTCAACGGCTTCACGCCGTCCCGCGATTTGACCGCCGAAGACGTGATCTGGTCATTTGAGCGCCAGCTGAAGCCCGATCACCCCTATGCAAAAGTCTCAGCCGGCTCCTATGATTATTTCAACGACATGGGCATGCCTGATCTTCTGTCTTCCATCGAAAAGGGCGCCGATGACCTGACCGTTGTGATGACATTGAAAGAGCCAAATGCGCCGATCATGGCAAACCTCGCCATGGATTTCGCAACAATCCATTCGGCTGAATATGCAGCCTACCTGACGGCCAAGGGAACCCCGGAACAGTTCGACCAAATTCCCGTGGGCACCGGTTCGTTCCAGTTCGTTGATTATCAGAAAGACGCGGTGATCCGCTTCAAGGCCTTTGATGGCTGGGCTGGCAAACCAAAAATTGACGACCTGATCTATGCCATCACGCCTGATGCAACGGCGCGCTACGCCAAGCTCAAGGCCAATGAATGCCAGGTCATGATTGCGCCAAATCCGGCAGACCTGGCCGACATGGCCAAGAATCCTGACGTGCAGTTGATGCAGCAGGCGGGTCTCAACATCGGCTATCTCTCGATGAACGCCCTGAAACCTCCGTTTGACAAAAAGGAAGTCCGCCAGGCCATCAACATGGCCATCGACAAGGCCGCCATCATCAAGGAAATCTACCAGGATGCCGGCCAGCCGGCGCGCAACCCGCTGCCGCCCACCATCTGGTCCTATGATGAATCAACGAAAGACTATGAGTATAATCCAGAAAAGGCCAAGGAAATGCTGGCGGCAGCCGGTGTCACCTCGCTGAATACGGACCTGTGGTGGATGCCGGTGCAGCGCCCCTACAATCCAAATGCCAAGCGCATGGCGGAAATGATGCAGGCCGATCTGGCCAAGGTTGGCATCAACGCAACGCTCGTGTCCTACGAGTGGGGTGAGTACCGCAAGCGCCTGCAGGCTGGCGAACATCAGATGGGACTGTTGGGCTGGACCGGCGACAATGGCGATCCGGACAATTTCCTGTTCCTCCTATCCTGCGGTGCCGATGGAACCCCCGCTGGCCAGAACATCGCCAAGTGGTGCAACGCTGACTTCAACGCGAAGCTCCTGGAGGCCCGCAAGATCACCGATCAGGCCGCCCGCACCAAGATCTATGGTGAAATGCAGGCCATCTTCAAAGCTGAAGCGCCTTGGATGCCGGTTGCGCATTCCACCGTGTTTGAGCCCATCCGCAAGGAAGTGTCAGGCTACAAGGTAAGCCCGCTAGGCGCCCACGAATTCCAGGACGTGGACGTGGCTGAGTAACGAGCAAGCGACCCTCATCCGCGTTAGGCACCTTCTCCCATGTCAAGAGACACGGGAGAAGGCGAAAGTCCCTGCAGCAGTCGCCTTCTCCCGTTCGCAGAATGGGAGAAGGTGGCCGACAGGCCGGATGAGGGCCTTTTTTAGGTATCTCAATGTTCCGTTTTCTTCTAAAGCGTGCGGCGCTTACCATCCCCACGTTTATCGCCCTCATGTTCGTGACCTTCACGATGATCCGGCTTGTGCCCGGGGACCCCATCGAGGTGCGCCGTGGCGAACGCGGCATTTCTCCCGAACGCCTGGTCGAACTCCGCCACGAAATGGGCTTGGACCAGCCCATCTGGAAACAGTTCATCGATTATGTCTGGGGCTTGCTCCACGGCGATTTCGGCACCTCGATTATTTCAAAAACCCCGGTCGCCCAGGAATTTTTGACGCTTTTCCCAGCAACCCTTGAACTCACCATATGCGCCATGCTGTTTGCGATTGTGCTGGGCATCCCCGCAGGAGTCATCGCGGCTGCAAAGCGCGGCGGCATTTATGACCAGAGCTTGATGGGAGCCGCCCTCACCGGTTATTCCATGCCCATATTCTGGTGGGGCCTCATGTTGATTTTGCTGATGTCCAACACCTTGCACCTCACGCCCGTTTCAGGCCGCATTGATCTCGTCAAATATTATTTTCAGCCCGTCACCGGCTTCATGCTGATCGATTCCATTGTCTCCGGCCAGAAGGGCGCGTTTCTTGATGTCGTCCGCCATCTCATTTTGCCCACCATTGTGCTTGGCACCGTGCCGCTTGCCGTTTTCGCCCGCATGACGCGCTCGTCCATGCTCGAAGTCCTCGAGGAAGATTATGTGCGGACGGCGCGCGCCAAGGGCCTGTCGGCCTTTCGCGTTATTGGTTTCCACGCGCTCCGCAACGCGCTCATCCCGGTGGTCACCGTCGTTGGCTTGCAAACCGGCACGCTGCTTGCGGGCGCTGTTCTCACCGAAACAATTTTCTCTTGGCCGGGCGTTGGCAAGTGGCTGATCGAATCCATTGGCCGCAGGGACTACCCGGCGCTGCAGGGCGGCATCATGCTCATTGCCAGCATGGTCATTATTCTCAACCTGCTGATCGATCTCCTCTATGGCCTCATCAACCCGAGGATCAGGCATGGCCGTTGAAACCCTGAGTCAAAAACCCCCGGGCCCGCTGCTCTCTTTCTGGCTGGCCTTCCGTGAAAACCGCGGCGCGGTGATCGGCCTCGCCATCGTTTGCTTCGTGGTTTTCATCGCGGTCTTCGCAAATTTTTTGGCGCCCTATAACCCGCTGGAGCAATACCGCGACTTCACCAAACTGCCGCCCATCTGGGCCGAAGGCGGCAACTGGGCCCACCCCCTGGGAACCGATCCGCTGGGCCGCGATATGCTGTCGCGCATTCTCTATGGCTCGCGCATCTCGCTGTTCATCGGCCTCGCCGTGATGCTCGTGTCCGCGGTCGTCGGCGTTTCGCTGGGCCTGCTCGCCGCCTTCTGGGGCGGCATGGTTGATGTGATCATCATCCGCGTCATGGATTTGATCATGGCGATCCCCAGCCTCGTGCTGGCCATTCTCATCATCGCGGTGATCGGACCCAACCTTACCAACACCATCATCGCCGTCACCATCGTTTATCTCCCCCGCTATGTGCGCCTGGTGCGGGCGAGCGCGCTGAGCGAACTCAGCAAGGATTATGTGATCGCTGCCAGGGTTGCCGGCGTTGGCCCCTGGCGCCTGATGCTCAAAACCGTCCTGCCAAACTGCATGGCCCCGCTCATTGTGCAGGCGGCGCTGGGAATTTCCGATGCGATTCTCGAAGCCGCAGGCTTGGGATTCCTGGGCCTCGGCGCGCAGCCACCGATGCCTGAATGGGGTTCCATGCTGGCCGATTCAAAGGATTTGATCACCTCCCACCCCTGGGTCATGGCGCTGCCCGGCATGGCGATCCTGATTACGGTTCTCGCCATCAACCTCATGGGCGACGGCC
Organism: Rhodobiaceae bacterium; assembly: GCA_031375195.1. Taxonomy (GTDB): domain Bacteria; phylum Pseudomonadota; class Alphaproteobacteria; order Rhizobiales; family Aestuariivirgaceae; genus Aestuariivirga. The sequence continues at coordinate 9,311 of JANMHO010000081.1, read as the reverse complement.
TGCGGGACGCCCTCGATCCCCGCCTGAGAAAAAGCTGAGCCATGCCCAGCCTGCTTGATACGGCAATCCTCGCGGCTATCGTCTCCGCCGCCGTCACCGCGCTCGGCTGGTATGCCTCCCACTGGAGCCAGCAGCGGCTTGATGACAAGCGCCGCATCGAGAAGATCGTCGATGTTCAAACCGCCTTGCTGGCGGAAATTGAAAGCAACCTGACGCGCTTTGATGAGATTGATTTGGATAAGCACGCCGACCAGATGGTTGGCAGGATCATGCAGAAAGCCAGCCGCGCGAACTTCACGCCCTTCGTGCCGCGCTATGCCACTGAGATTATTTTCGAAGCCATGCTGGCCGACATTCACATCCTCCCCACCGAAACCATTGATGACGTGGTGGCCTATTACAAGCAGGAATACAAATTGCGCGAGCTGGTCGAAGATTTGCGCTCAAGCCGCTATCAGGAAATTGAACAGGATCGCAAGGCCAGAATTTATCGCGATTATGTCTGGCAGATCAAAACGGCGTTGATCACGGGAGAGCAGGCGCGAAATGCCCTGCGGGATTCGCTCGGGCTTCCACAGCCAGCGGCATTGCTCAATAACCCGGAAGCGGTCCCGAGCCTGGCTTCTGGAAACCTGTAGATTGCGGTTTGGGTCTGGCCATGTTCAATTACCTTCTGCCGGAACCATATAGGAACAATGACACGGATTGCAAGATCAAGCCCATTAACATGAAATTAAAGTAAACCTGATGCCTCTTCTCGAAATTCAAAATCTGACCGTTGAGTTCAAAACCCGCAGTGGCGCATTCCGCGCGGTCGATAAAGTATCGATGGCCGTCGATACGCGCGAGGTTCTGGCCATCGTGGGTGAATCCGGTTCAGGCAAATCCGTGTCCATGCTGGCCGTCATGGGACTGCTCCCGTGGACCGCGAAAGTGACCGCTGATCGCATGGCTTTTGATGGCCGCGATCTTCTGAACATCACGCCCGCCGGCCGCCGCAAGATAACCGGCAAGGACATGGCGATGATTTTTCAGGAACCCATGTCGAGCCTCAACCCCTGCTTCACCGTGGGCTTCCAGTTGACGGAAGCCATCAAGACCCATGTTGACATGGACAAGCCCCAGCGGAAAAAACGCGCCATTGAACTTCTGGAGCAGGTGGGCATTCCTGCTCCCGAAACCCGGCTCTCGTCGTTTCCCCATCAGCTTTCCGGCGGCATGAGCCAGCGCGTCATGATCGCCATGGCCCTGTCGTGCAACCCAAAACTGCTGATTGCCGATGAACCCACCACAGCCCTTGATGTGACAATTCAGGCCCAAATTCTTGAGCTTCTCGTGCGCCTGCAAAGGGAGACCGGCATGGGGCTTGTGCTGATCACCCATTCCATGGGCGTTGTCGCCGAAACCGCCGAGCGCGTCAGCGTGCAATACGCCGGGCAAAAAGTTGAGGAGCAACCGGTGGCGAATCTCTTCAAACACCCGCGCCATCCCTATACGGCGGCTCTGCTTGCTGCCTTGCCGGAGCGCGCCACGGCTAAGCTTCTGCCCAGCATTCCCGGTGTTGTGCCAGGTCAATTTGACAGGCCCAGCGGCTGCCTCTTTGCGCCGCGCTGTGCTTATGCAACGGAGCTTTGCCAAAAAACCGAACCCATTCTCAATCAGGGCGCCCTATGTCATTACCCCTTGGGAAGGAACGCCGCATGAGCCAGGTTCTCAACGCCCAAAACCTCACCCGCTACTACAGCGTTTCGCGCGGCGCCTTTAAGGAAGCCGCCATTCTGAAAGCCGTTGATGGCGCAAGCTTCACCCTTGAGCGCGGCAAGACGCTGGCTGTGGTGGGTGAATCAGGTTGCGGCAAGTCAACGCTCGCCCGCCTCGTCACCATGATTGAACTGCCCACCTCCGGCAGCCTCAATATCGCAGGCCATGATATTGTTGGTGCAACATCGCAAACCCTGCGCGGCCTTCGCCCCAAAGTGCAGATCGTCTTCCAAAACCCCTATGGCTCCCTCAACCCGCGCCAGAAAATTGGCTCAATTCTTGAAGAGCCTTTGCTGGTGAACACCAGTATGCCAAAAGCGGAACGCGGAGAAAAAGCCCGCGCCATGATGAGCCGTGTGGGCTTGCGGCCCGAACATTATGAGCGCTACCCCCACATGTTTTCCGGCGGCCAGCGCCAGCGCATTGCCATCGCCCGCGCCCTCATGCTCGATCCGGAAATCCTCGTGCTCGATGAACCGGTGTCAGCTTTGGATATTTCCATTCAAGCCCAGGTTCTGAACCTGCTGGCCGAGTTGCAGCAGCAGCACAATCTGGCTTATCTCTTCATCAGCCATGATCTCTCGGTGGTGAAGCACATAGCCGATGAGGTGATGGTCATGTATCTGGGCCGCGTGGTGGAGCAAGGGGCCCGCGATGATATTTTCAAAAAACCCCAGCACCCCTACACCAAGGCGCTTCTCTCGGCCACGCCAACGCCTGATCCCGCCCGCAAGCGCGAACGCATCGTGCTGAAAGGCGAGTTGCCATCGCCGCTTAATCCACCGGCGGGCTGCACCTTTCATCCCCGCTGCCCCATTGCCTTTGAAAAATGTGGCCGCGAGAACCCAAATCTTGTCGCCCATGAACAGAGCCTCGTGGCGTGCCATGCGGTAAATGATCCACATCCTGAAACCAAGGCAGCTTGAACCCATGTCAATCCGCGCAGAACTTTCAACCGGTGAAGCCCTCGTAGGCCTGCTTGAAGCCTATGGCGTGGATACGATCTTCGGCATCCCCGGCGTCCACAATGTTGAAATGTACCGCGCCCTGCCCCGTTCCAAAATCAGGCACATTCTGGTCCGCCATGAACAGGGCGCCGGCTTCATGGCCGACGGCTATGCGCGGGCCACCGGCAAGCCCGGCGTATGCTTCACCATTACCGGGCCGGGCCTTCTGAATATTCTGACACCTCTCGGCCAGGCCTGGTCGGACTCCAGCAATGTGCTGGTGATTTCTTCGGCCCTTGATATTGGCGATGCCGCCCAGGGCCGTGGCCGCCTGCATGAAATGCTGGATCAGCGGGGAGCCGCGGCGACCGTCACCAGCCTCGCCATGCGGGCCTACACGCCAAGAGACGTGCGCGATTGCATCGCGAGAGCCTTTGCAAATTTCGCGAGCAGCCGGCCACGCCCTGCCTATCTCGAAATTCCGCTGGATCTCCTGAAAGTTCCCGCGGGCGATGGCTGGACCGCGCGCCCCTTGCCACCCAGGCCATCCCCTTCGAAATCGCAAATTGCCGCCGCCGCCAAAAAGCTCAATGGCGCCAGGTCCCCCATGATGATTTTGGGTGGCGGGGCGCTGGCAGCGGGAGCCGCCGCTGTCCAAGTCGCCGAAAAACTGGGCTGTCCCATCCTCACCACCACGGCTGGCAAAGGCGCGGTTCGCGCCGATCATCCGCTCTGCATGGGCTATTGCCTTGGCGATCCTCAAATTCAAAAACTGCTGCTTCAATCCGATGCAATCCTCGCTGTCGGCACTGAGTTAAGCGAAACCGATTTCTGGTTCTCCGAAGTCTCCATTGAAAAAAATCTCATCCGCATTGACATCGATCCGGCAAACCTCACCCGCCCCCACACGGCTGAAATCGCGATTCTGGGCGACGCGCAGGAATCACTCGAAGCCCTGGCGCCACTGGTCTCGTCTTCGGCAAAGCCTCCGATGCCAGTTGTGGAAAAAATCGAAGACGATGCCCTTCGCAAGATGCTGGGCAAGGTTCTCGCAACCGTCAGGGAAGCCTTGCCCGATGAAACCGTCTTCGCCTCCGACATGACGCAGATTGCCTACGCGGCAAATATTATCTTTCCCATTCACAAACCCCGCACCTGGTTGCACCCCGTAGGCTTCGGCACCTTGGGTTTCGGCCTGCCTGCTGGCATCGGCGCAAAATTTGGGGTGGGGGATACCCCCGTCGCAGTTTTTATTGGTGACTACGGCATTCAGTTCACCATCAACGAACTGGGAACCGCCGCGGAACACAAATTGCCCCTCATCATTCTCCTATGGAACAACAATGCCTTGGGCCAAATCAGGGATGACATGGTGATGAAGGGCATCCAGCCCAACGCGGTCACACTCAAGAACCCGGATTTCCAGATGCTGGCCAAATCCTATGCCATCAACGCCGAACGCCCCGCAAACCTCAAAGCGCTCACCGCCGCCATAAAAGCCGCCCTGCTGGCCGATGGCCCCACTCTCATCGAGATGACCCCCGCCATGGCCAATGCGTGACGGTGAAGCTGTCAACTCCCGAGTCATCTTTCCGCTATAAAACTCACCAGAACATAAAAAGAACATAATCTTGATCTAGGATTGAATTCATGAGCGGTGACAACCAGTTTTCCCTTCTTCGCACCAGGCGGTTTCTCCCGCTCTTCATCACCCAGGCCATCGGGGCCTTCAACGACAACGGCCTGCGCAACGCCATCACCATTCTCATCACCTTCGATCTCGCCGTAAACCAGGGCTGGAACGCCACGCTCTTTGTGCAGGCTGGAACCGCCCTGTTCATCCTGCCCTATTTCCTGTTTTCCGCCATCGCCGGCCAGTTGGCGGACAAATACGACAAGGCGCTGATCGCGCGGCGCGTCAAGCTGGTTGAAATTGCCGCCATGATTTTTGGCGCCGCCAGCCTGTGGCTCAACAACCCCTATCTCCATCTCACCGTGCTGTTCTTCGCAGGCTCGCTCGCCGCCTTCTTCGGACCCATCAAATACGGAATTCTGCCGCAATACCTGAAACAGGGTGAAGTCATCGCCGGCAACGGCATGATCGAAATGGGAACCTTCGTCACCATTCTCCTTGGCACCATGTTTGGCGGATTCCTGGTGATCGATCCGGTTGGCAGGTCCATATTGTCGGTGGCCCTCGTCGCATTTTCGCTTGCCGCCTGGTACGCGGCCTTCCAGATGCCGCCAGCCCCTGCGGCGAACCCCGACCTCAAAATGGACTGGAACCTGTTTCGCCAGACCGGAAAACTGCTGGGTTATGCGCAGGAACGCCGCGATGTGTTCTGGGCCGTCATCGGCGCATCCTGGTTCTGGTTTTTGGGAACCGTGCTTCTGGTGCAATTTCCGGTTTTCACCAAGGATGTGCTGCTCGCCAACGAGAATGTCGCCAACGCCTTCATCGCCACATTTACCATCGGCATTGGCCTGGGCTCTATGCTCACCAACGTGCTGTTGAAGGGCGAGGTTTCGGCAAAATATGTGCCCGTCGCCGCGATCCTGATGACGGTTTTCCTGATCGATCTCTTCTTCGCGTCGGGTCTGGTCAATGCAAATCTTGCAGGAACCACATTGAATGGCCTGGGCGCGTTCTTCTCAAGCTGGTCCAGCTTTCGCGTGGCCGTTGATCTCTTCATGACGGCTTTCTTTGGTGGCATCTATGCGGTGCCGCTGAACGCCATCATGCAGACCAAGGCCTCGCCGCCCAGGCGCTCGCGCGTCATCGCCGCCAACAATGTGATCAACGCCATCTTCATGATTTCCGCAACGGTTGCCTCCGTATTCCTCTTGCAGGTCATGTCGGCGCGCGGCCTGTTCCTCTGCCTCGCCCTGGCCAATGCGGTGGCCGCCGTCTGGAGCATTGTGCTGCTGCCGCAGGAGCTCACCGCCAATCTCGCGCGCCAGCTCTTCCGCTTTCTCTTTCGCGTCGAAGTGCGTGGCCTCGAATATTACAAGCAGGCGGGCCGCAAGGCCGTCATTGTCGCCAACCACACATCGCTGCTCGACGGCCCCTTGCTGTCGGCTTTCCTGCCGGACCGTTCAACCTTCGCCATCAATTCCCAAATGGCCAGGCGCTGGTGGGTCAAGCCTGCCTTCGCGCTTTTTGATCTGGCTCCCATTGACCCCACCAATCCTCTGGCGATCCGAACCCTTGTGGAGACGGTCAGGAAAGGCAGCCGCGTGGTCATATTCCCGGAAGGCCGCCTCACTGTCACAGGCGCCCTCATGAAGGTTTACGAAGGCCCCGGCGCCATTGCTCAGATGGCCGATGCGAAAGTTCTGCCTGTCCGCATCGATGGCGCGCAATTTTCAAAATTTTCCCGCATGCATGGCAAGCTGCGCTTGCGCTGGTTCCCGAAAATCACCATCACCTTCCTGCCGCCGGTGAAGTTCAATGCGCCGGAACACCTCAAAGGCTCGAAGCTCCGCCAATATCAGGCAAACAAGCTCTATGACGTGATGAGCGACATGGTGTTCTCAACCTCGAATCCTCATCAAACCCTGTTTGAGGCCCTGCTCGATGCCCGCGCCGTGCATGGCGGCGGCCACAAGATTGTCGAAGACATTCAGCGCAAGCCCACGTCGTACAACCGCGTCATCATGGGAAGCTTCATCCTTGGCCGCAAGATTACCAGGCTCGCGCCCGACCAGAAGTTTGTGGGCGCGCTGCTGCCAAATGCCATTGGCTGCCTGCTCACGATATTTGGCCTGCAAGCCTATGGCCGCGTTCCCGCCATGCTGAATTTTTCAACCGGCGCCGTCAACATGTCAGCCGCCTGCACGGCAGCCCAGGTGAAAACCATTGTCACTTCGCGGAAATTCATCGAAGCGGCGGAAATGCAGGGTGACATCGACATCCTCGGAAAAACCTGCCGCATCATTTACCTCGAAGACATTCGGGAAACCGTAGGCCCTCTCGACAAGCTCCATGGGCTGTTTGCGAAATTTTTCACCAAGGCGGCGCTCAAGGCCGCAGGCTCCGCAACCAACCCTGACAGCCCGGCGATTGTCCTGTTCACGTCAGGCTCCGAGGGCGTTCCAAAGGGCGTTGTGCTTTCCCACGCCAATTTGAATTCAAACCGCCTGCAGGCCGCGGCCCGCATTGGTTTCAGCGCCCAGGATATCGTTTTCAACGCGCTGCCCATGTTCCATTCCTTTGGCTTGACCGGTGGCACCCTGCTGCCCATCCTGGCGGGCGTTTACAGCTTCTATTATCCCTCGCCACTGCACTACAAGATCGTGCCGGAGCTTTGCTACGATACCGATGCCACCGTTTTGTTTGGCACCGACACATTCCTCATGGGCTATGCCCGGACCGCCGACCCCTATGACTTTTACAGTCTGCGGCTTGTGGTGGCCGGAGCCGAGCGCGTGAAGCCCGAGACCCGCGAAATCTGGATGGAAAAATTCGGCCACCGCATTCTGGAAGGCTATGGGGCAACCGAATGCTCGCCGGTGCTTTCCGTCAATACGCCCATGCACAACCGCACCGGCAGCGTGGGCCGTTTGCTGGACCGGATTGAATTCCGCCTCGAGCCTGTTGAAGGCATCGGCAATGGCGGCAGGCTCCATGTCAAGGGTCCAAACATCATGCTGGGCTATTTGCGCGCCGACAACCCCGGCGTCATCGAACCACCCCTTGATGGCTGGTATGACACCGGAGACATTGTCGAAATCGACGAACAGCGCTACATCACCATTTTGGGCCGCGCCAGGCGCTTCTCGAAGATAGCCGGTGAAATGGTGTCTCTCACCTCTATTGAAAGCAAATTGCAGCAAGCCTTCGCCGCCGAACAGTTCGCCGTCGTCGCCATCGCCGACCCGAAAAAGGGCGAGCAACTGGTGCTGTTCACGACGCTTGCAAAGGCCGACCGCAAGGCAATTTCAACCGAACTGAAATCCCGCGGCGCGACGGATTTGATGGTGCCGAAGACAATTGTCAGCTTGCAGGAAATACCACTGCTCGGCTCCGGCAAGACCGACTACATGACGCTGACAAGATTGGCCAATGACGAGGCGAAAGAGTGAGTCTTGAGCTTGATGATCGCCAGCAAGGCCTTCTTGATGGAAAGCGGGGCAAGGCCCACCAGCTCGCCATGCAGCTGGTGGTGAAAGCCGCCGCCATCATGGCTGCGCCTCGCCTCATTCCCATTTCCTTCGCCCACATCGATGCGTGTTTCTTCACCGGCCAGCCCCACGTGGACTTCATCCGCTTCATGCTGGAGCACAAAGCGACGCTCGCCGTTCCCACCTGGACCAACAACAGCGTGGCAAGTCAGGATGATTTGAATCTGCGTCCGCTGCATAGTGATCCGGAAATGGTGGCGGGTGCCCATGAACTGATGCGGGGCTATGCGGCATTGGGCTGCAAGCCAACCTGGACCTGCGCGCCCTACCAGCTCGCCGGCGGCCCAAAACTTGGTGATCACATCGCGGTCGCCGAATCAAATGCCGTGGCGTTTTACAATTCCGCCATCGGCGCCAGAAGCAACAAGTATGGCGCTTACCTCGATGTGGCCTGCGCCATCACTGGCCTCGCGCCCTTTGCCGGGCTCCACACTGACGAGGGGCGCAAAGCCAGCATCCATTTTTCCTGTGACGCCATTCCCGATGCGTGGAAGCGCCGGGATATTTTCTTCCACCTGCTTGGCCATCACATTGGCCGCGTTGCCGGCCGCCGCATTCCGGTGATTTCTGCTGTGCCAAAGGAAACCACCGCCGATAATCTCAAAGCCCTGTGTGCCGCTGGTGCCGCAGCAGGCGGCATCGAGCTCTTGCACGTCGTGGGTGTCACACCTGAGGCGCCAGCACTTGATGCTGTTTCAAGCACGCGTGAAACCACTGCAATCACCCGGGAAAATATCGAAGCTGCCCACCGCGGCCTGTCGACGGCCAAAGACGGTCCACTCGATTGCGTGGCCCTCGGCACACCGCATTTTTCCATCACCGAATTTTCAGAACTTGTAAGATTGCTCGCGGGCCGCAGGGTGAAGGCAATGACCCTCATTTCAACCAGCCGCGGCGTGCGGGAAATGCTCGTGGCCAAGGGCTGGGCAAAAATCCTGGGCGATGCAGGCATCATCATTCCGGTCGACATCTGCACCTACTACTCCCCCAAAATCCAAAACCTCAAAGGCCGCGTCATGACCAACGCGGCGAAATGGGCCTACTACGCACCGGGCATGCTGGGCGTTGAAGTCTGCTTCGGCAGTCTGAGGGAATGCGTTGAAAGTGCTGTGAGGGGCGAGACCTGGCGCGATGCGGATTTATGGCGCGCATGACAACTGTCCTTCACGCGGGCAACGCCCAGGGCGCTGTTCTCCTGCTCGACGAACCCTTGAGTTTCTGGGGCGCTTTCGATCCCCGCCAGGGCATCATCATCGATGTCCATCATCCCCAGCGCGGTCAATCCGTCAAAGGCAAAATTCTGATGATGCGCGAAAGCCGTGGGTCCGGCAGCGCCTCAGGCGGCCTCGCCGAAGCCATCCGCCTGGGCACTGGCCCTGCCGGAATAATCCTGGTTGAACCCGATATAAATCTGGCCGT
>JANMHO010000051.1:0-5322 GCA_031375195.1 Rhodobiaceae bacterium | reverse complement strand
AAGCAGGGCCGCGGTGTCATTACCCGGCGGGAAGAACAGGGCCGCGAAAAACGGGGCCAGAGTGGCGTAGAGATAAAAATCATACCATTCGAAAACCGTTCCAGTGGAAGACGCAAACACGACGAATTTCTCGTCGCGGCTCATTCGTTGTCCCTTTGCGGCGTGGGCATTCATCGTCTGGTCAGACACAGTATTTCCTCCGTTTTGTTTCCGGAATGCTTCCCACTCCGGGTTTGCAGACGCCTTATCCAACAATGCCGGGTGCGTCTATTAGACGATTGTTGAATGCCCGTTGATCCGGTCGGCGAGGATATGATTTCTGGTCGCAATCGTTTAGGCTGGGTCCCATGTTGCAGAGTTGGGTGATATTCCTAATCGGCCTCATCTATCTTGGTGGCCTGTTTGCGGTTGCGACCTGGGGCGACAGGTTGGCCAGGAGGCGCAAGCCCGGCTCGCCACGCGCGTTTATTTATGCCCTTTCCCTCGGCGTTTACTGCACATCATGGACCTATTTTGGCAGCGTTGGCATTGCTTCGCGTTCCGGCCTTGATTTCTTGCCGATCTATATCGGGCCAATCCTCGTCTTCGCGTTGGGCTGGCGGGTCTTGCAGACCATAGCCGCGATTGCCAAGCGTCAGAATATTGCCTCAATCGCTGATTTCCTGTCGGCCCGCTATGGCAAGAGCGAAGCGCTGGGCGCGCTTGTCGCCGTGGTCGCGACCATTGGCATCGTGCCCTACATTTCAATCCAGTTGAAGGCCGTTTCGGCGTCGCTTGACGTCATGATCGCCAATCCGGTGATTGCCAATGCCGCCATGCCATTCATGCAACGCATCGACGGGCTTTCCATTCTGGTGGCCGTCACCATGGGGGCCTTCGCAATTCTGTTCGGTACCCGCCACATCGATACAACCGAACATCAGGATGGCATGATCCTGGCCATTTCGGTTGAATCACTTGTAAAATTGGGTGCTTTCGTGGCGGTAGGCCTGTTTGTGACCCTTTCGATGCTAGGTGGATTTGAAAGCCTCGCCGCCCGCGTCACGTCTGACCAGCATATTTCCGGGCTGTTAACCAAAGGGCTGCATGGGGGACGCTGGATAACCCTGACTGCATTGGCCGCCATGGCCATAATACTGCTGCCCCGCCAGTTCCATGTCGCAGTTGTTGAGAATGCCCATCCGGACGACATTCGCCGCGCCGCCTGGCTGTTCCCGCTCTATCTCGTAGCGATCAATATATTTGTGTTGCCCATAGCGATCGCAGGCCTGGTGCTTTTGCAGCCGGGCAGCGATGGCGATATGTTTGTGCTGGCCTTGCCGGTGAGCGCCCACAGCAACCTGTTTGCCATGATTGCCTTCATTGGTGGATTGTCGGCGTCCACCGCCATGGTGGTTGTCGAAACCATCGCGCTGTCAATCATGATCTGCAATAACCTTGTCGTGCCCATGTTGTTGCGGCGCCGGGCCGAACGCCCGGATATTTTGAATGACATGGGAAAAACCCTGATTGCCATCAGAAGGCTGGCAATCGTCCTTATTCTGGTAATGGCCTATGGCTATTACAAGATGATCGGCTCAACGGCGGCCCTGGCCCAGGTTGGGCTGATTTCCTTTGCCGCCGTGGCCCAGTTCGCCCCCGCGTTTTTTGGGGCCCTGGTGTGGAAACGGGCGACAGCGCGCGGCGCCATGGCGGGACTCCTCTTTGGCACCTCTGTTTGGGCCTACACGCTGCTGCTGCCTTCGTTTGCTGACGCTGGATGGGTCTCGCACGCACTGATTGATCGGGGACCTTTTGATCTTGGCTTTCTCAGGCCACGCATGTTGTTCAACATGGAATTTGATCCCTTGAGCCATGGTGTCTTGTGGAGCCTTGCCGCGAATATTTGCTCCTATGTGGGCTTTTCCCTCAGCCGCGTTCCATCGCCAATCGAGCGCATTCAGGCTGCAAGCTTTGGCGCGCGCGACTTGACAGTTGGCGCGGGCGCGGGTTCCCGCCTCTGGCGCACCGCAGTCACCGTTGAAAAACTGGAGCAGACGGTGGCCCGCTATCTTGGTGAAGCGCGCGCCAAATCGGCCTTCGCCGAATTCTTTGCCGAGCGCAGCAAGGTCCAGCGCCCGGCAATTGAAGCCGATGTTCCAATGCTGAAATTCGCCGAGCTCCTGCTCGCCCGCGCGGTTGGCGTCTCCTCTTCACGCCTCGTCATGGCGCTGTTGCTTGAGCGTCATTCCGCCCATCCAAGAGGCGCCATGCGACTTTTGGATGATGCCTCCGCCGCCATTCAGCACAACCGCGATCTGCTGCAGTCAGCCATAGACAATGTCCAGCAGGGCATTGCGGTTTTTGATTCTGAAATGAACTTGAGCTGCTGGAACGCGGGGTTTCAGGGCTACCTCAAACTCAGCAACGAATTGGAGCGGGTTGGCGCGCCCATGCGCGATATCATCAGTGAATTCCTGCGCGCCACCGAAAGCACTGAATTGCGCCTCGAAGACCGCCTGCGCAAACTGACATTGACCCATGAGCAGTTTCGCGAGCGTGTGAGCCTGGATGGCCATGTCCTCGAAATAAGATCGAATCCAATCCCCGACGGTGGTGTTGTTATAACCTTTGCCGACGTCACCGAAATTGTGCGAACCGCTGAAACCCTGCAACGGTCGAACGAAGAACTGGAGCGCCGTGTAACTGAGCGCACTCTCGAATTGGCGCTCGCCAAGGCCGATGCCGAGGCAGCCAACCTGGGCAAGACAAGGTTTATTGCCGCTGCGAGCCATGATATTCTACAGCCCCTCAATGCGGCGCGTCTTTTTACCTCAAGCCTCGTCGAGCGCCTTGAAAGCACCCGCGACGGAGAACTGGCGCGCAATGTCAACTCTTCGCTGGAGGCAGTCGAGGAAATTCTCTCCGCGCTCCTTGATATTTCGCGCCTCGATGCCGGCGCCATGACACCGGACATTGTGCCATTCCGCATTGATGAACTTTTGGAATTGCTGAACACCGAATATGCGCCCGCCGCCGCCAGGAAGAATCTGGGATTCAAGACCATGCCTTGCAGCGCCGCGGTCGAGACCGACCGCAAGCTGCTGCGCCGGGTGCTTCAGAATTTCATTTCAAACGCCGTGAAGTACACCAATTCGGGCCGCATTCTGGTTGGCTGCAGGCGGAGTGGAAACTGCCTGCGCATCGAAATTCACGACACGGGCATTGGCATCCCCAAGTCCAAGCATGAACTTGTTTTCCAGGAATTTCAGCGTTTGCACGAGGATGACGGCCGCACCGCGGGCCTGGGTCTTGGCCTGTCCATCGTTGACCGGGTTGCGCGCATTCTGGGAAGTGAGATCACGCTCCGTTCCAACCATCGCAGGGGCAGCATGTTTGCCCTTACAGTTCCCCTGGCCCGCGTTGTGGTCGCGCGCGCCAAGATTCAAAAAATGCGTCGCAAGACCGTGGGGCTGGGCAGCACAACTGCGGTTCTCGTGGTCGACAATGAGCCGGTCATCCTGGATGGCATGAAAAACCTGCTTGAAGGGTGGGGTTGTACGGTTCATCTGGCGCGCGGGCAGGCCGATGCCAATCGCGTTCACGATGCAGCCCTGGGGCGCATCGACATGATCCTCGCGGACTATCACCTGGACAATGAAAATGGCATTTCGCTCATTCAGGAATTGCGCCTGCGGTCACGCCGCCATACACCTGCGATTCTTATCACGGCGGACAGATCGCCTGCGGTGGCGGATCGGACCCTTGCCAACGACATCCATCTGCTGCGCAAGCCCATAAAGCCTGCGGCCCTGCGCGCCGCCATGTCCCACGTAGCCATCAAGGCTGATGCCGCGGAGTAGGCTAGGCCATGAAATCATTGGCCAGCCGACTGGCGGCGATCACGGCCTGGGTGCGGCTGGCAACGCCCAGCTTCTGCAGAACGGCGGATACGTGGGCTTTGACCGTCGCCTCGGAGACGCGCAGCTCATGGGCAATCTGCTTGTTGAGCAGACCGGTTTTCAACATCATCAGCACACGGATTTGCTGGGCTGTCAGGGTTGCCACGCGGTTTGCGATGTCTGCGGTTTCCGGATCAACGGGCGTTTCCAGGCCAACGCCAGGCGGACACCAAATACCGCCCTGCAATATGGTTTCAACGGCTTCGACGATTGTCCGCGTGTCAGAGGATTTCGGAATAAATCCGGAAGCGCCAAGGTCAAGCGACTTCCTGACGACGCCCGACTCTTCATTGGCCGAAACGACAACAACCGGAATATTGGGATACTCCGTGCGCAGATAAATAAGTCCCGAAAAGCCCTGCACTCCCGGCATGCGCAAATCCAGCAGAACGAGATCGCAACCCTCATGTCTGGTCAAATGGGCGATCAGCGAGTCCAGCGAACCTGCTTCTGAAATTTCAAGATCGCTCCCGCCGCCGCTCAATGCCTGCCGCAGCGCGTCACGAAACAGGGGATGATCGTCGACGATCAAAATTCGCGATGGCCCCACCAGTTCTTCCCTTCCTGATTTTGGGCGAATGCTAGTCTTTTTGGGGCTCGTTGTCCAAATCAGTGTCCGTCCCTTCTTCGCTCTCAACCGCGGGAATAGCGTAGTTCCCGCCAAGCCAGCGGTTGAGATCAACTTGCGAACAGTGGGATGAGCAAAACGGATGGAATTTTTGCGTCGACGGCTTCTTGCAAATCGGGCAGGGCCTGCGCGGTTTTAGTCGGACGGGATCAACCATCAGGCCATCGCGGAAGGAGAATTCATCCAGGTATGGAGGATGGGGTAGCCAGCCCCCTCTAGCAAATGCACCGTCTCATAGAGCGGCAGGCCGACAACGCCTGAGTAGGAGCCCGTGAGATTGCGCACGAAGGCTTCCGCCCGGCCTTGAATGGCATAGCCGCCGGCCTTGCCGCGCCATTCGTCGGATTTGATGTAGCTCTGGATATCCTCGCGCGAAAGCCGCTTGAACCGCACCTTTGTTTCGCTGCAGCGTGTGGTTTTCTGCCCCTTGGGACCAATCAGGCAAACGGTTGAATAAACCCAATGCGACCGGCCCGACAACAGGGTTAAACATGCGAATGCCTCGTCCGGTGTTTCAGCCTTGGGCAGAATGCGCCGCCCCAGCCCCACAACCGTGTCCGCCGCCAGTATGAAAACACCAGAATCCAGCGCTGCCACTTGTGGCGCCGCGTGTGCGATCCTGGCCTTTTCTTCCGCCAGCCGGATGGAAAGGCGCCTCGGCGTCTCGCGTTTTTTCGGCGTCTCGTCAATGTCGGTTGGGTTCAGAAGGTCTGGCGCAAGGCCCACACGCTCCAGCAGCGTCAGTCGGCGCGG
>JANMHO010000417.1:0-2602 GCA_031375195.1 Rhodobiaceae bacterium | reverse complement strand
CCTTCGCCATGCATAAAGCGGTGAAACTGCCGCACGGCCGAAAGCCTTCGTGCCGCCGTCGCCCGTGAAAACCCGTGGGTCTCCAAACTCGCCAGATAATCGCGAATGGTTTCACTGGTCGCGACTTCAAGGGTCACGCCCGAAGCCGCCAAAAATTCCAGATAGTGACGGAGATCACGCCCATAAGCCTGCAAGGAATTCGCCGCCGCCCCGCGCTCGGCACTCATCATCTCCAAAAACCGGTCTACGTGACGCGAGCTATTTCTGCCGGAGTTTTTCATGGGGCAATGATTTCACAATCTCTGTCTGTTCCGGCGGAAAACTCGCCAGCGCCCAAACCGCGCCATAGCCAAGGCCCCCGACAATCAGAAGAGCAAATAAAAACCGCAAGCTGTCTGGCAATTAAAACTCCCAAATCAAGCGGCCACTCTAATGCAACTCGGGGAATAAAACTATCCTTACCCTACGGCCAGTTTGCAACGTTGGCCAAAACAAGGCAAGCTGCGACGTCAAATTGCAAAAACCCAGGTACTCTATGGCGGTTCTCAAACTCCAATTGCTCGGCGGTTTCAGGGCGCTGACGGGATCCGGCCAGGAAATTGTCATTCAGGCCAAAAAGGGCCGTGCGCTCCTGGCAATACTGGCCCTGTCACCGCCTGGCGGCATCAGCCGGGAACGCTTGGCGGCGATGCTGTGGAGCGACCGGGGTGAAGACCAGGCCCGCAGCAGCCTGCGCCAGACCCTGACCACGCTCCGCAAGGAACTTGGCGCGGCGGGAGAAAATATAATTATGGCCGATGACCAGCGTGTGGCGATCGTGCGCGATGCCATGGAAACAGATGCTGTATCGCTCGTTGGCCTCTCGCACGCCAATGACAGCCCATCGCTTCGCGGTGCGGCAAAACTCTATCAAGGTGAATTGCTGGCTGATCTTGCGCTAGCCGGCGAGGCCTTCGAAGACTGGCTTGCCATTGAGCGGGGCCGGATTCGCAATGTGATAACGTCCCTCTTCGACAGGCTCTTGCCGCTCGAACCACCCGAAGAACGGGTGAAACTTGCCAAGCGGCTGCTGGCTCTCGACCCGCTGCGCGAAGCCTCAAGCATTGCCCTGATGTCAGCCCTTTCCGAAGCTGGCGAGCGCGCCATGGCATTGCAGCATTATTCCATGTTCAAGGACATGCTGAAATCCGAGTTGAATGTCCAACCCGGACCCACCATTGAGCAGCTTCGCCTTCGACTGATAACCGAAGGCCATTCCGCTTCGCTGAATCCAACAGCAGATAGTCCTGATGGAAAGGCCCATGAGAGGCCGTCAATTGCCGTCTTCACGTTCACCAATCTCAGCAACGATCCAGCGCAGCGCTATTTCAGCGACGGCATCACTGCCGACATTGTCACTGAGTTGTCGCGTTTTCACCAATTGCAGGTTCAAAGTCATCGCCAAAAAGCGGACCGCGAACACGGTGCCCAGTATGTGGTGGAAGGCAGTGTCCGCAGGCTCGGGCAACGCGTTCGCATCAACGTGCAACTCATCGACAGCGGCACTGAAGACAATGTGTGGGCCGAGCGATTTGACGCGAATGAGGAAGACATCTTCACCATGCAAGACCAGATTGTCCGGTCAATTGCAGCCCAATTGTTTGACAGATTGCGGCTCGCCAATCTCGGAAAGGCGTCGAGGAAGCCCCCCAGCAGCATGGCTGCCTATGACTACGTCCTGCGCGGTGATGCCCTGCCAATTGGCGTTCCCGAAGCGGAAGCCGAAGCGCGAAACCTGTTTCAGAAGGCGATTGATCTCGATCCCGGATATGCGCGCGCTTACGCCCATCTTGCCACCTACATCACCTTCCAATGGACCCGCGATTATGAGGGGTCCGCACGGCTGCTCGACCAAGCGCTGGAGCTTGCAATGAAGGCTGTGGCACTCGATGACGGCGAGGAATCCTGCCATTCCGTGCTCGGCTATGTTTACATGCAACGCAATGCCCACGAGCTTGCGGAATTTCACTATCTGAAGGCTCTTGCCCTCAATCCGAACCACCCCTTCCTCCTCGCGTCACTGGGCATTCTCTATGGCTTTCGCGGTGAAACTGCCCGCAGCCTTGCCTATTTCCGCGAAGCAATAACGATCAGTCCCCATTTCAATCCCTCATGGTATTGGCGCAATCGGGCAGTGGTGCATTTCATCGCGCATGAATACGAGGAGGCGATCTCTGCCTTCAAGCGTTCGCCGATCATGCCTGAATGGGTCGAGGCCTATCTCGCTGCGGCGCATGCCCAGCTTGGACGGATGGATGAAGCCCGCCAGCATGTCGCGGCGGCGCTTCGGTTGACACCGAACTTCAACATTCGGGCTATTATGACCAAGGAGCCCTACCTGCATCGCGAAGATGCAAATCATCTCGCCGATGCCCTGCGCAAAGCGGGTTTCGACAATTGATCATATGCAGTCTGATGTTGTTGACTAGACCAGCGTAATAGATTCCATTGTAGCGGCAGACAAAATGTAGCAAGCTGCGACGTCAAATTGCAAAAACCCAGGTACTCTATGGCGGTTCTCAAACTCCAATTGCTCGGCGGTTTCAGGGCGCTGACGGGGTCC
>JANMHO010000409.1:0-2041 GCA_031375195.1 Rhodobiaceae bacterium | reverse complement strand
GCGCAAAAAATCCTGGGCGAACTCAGCCATGGTTAAAGTCAAAATTTGCGGGCTGTCGACTTTGGAGGCCGTGGACACGGCGATTGATGCTGGCGCCGATTTTATCGGCCTGGTGTTCTTTGCGAAAAGCCCGCGCAACGTATCCTTGCCAAAGGCCCGGGAACTGGCGGGTCGCGCCAGGGGCCGGGTCAAGATTGTGGCTTTGATCGTGGATGCCGACAACGCCGCCATCACGTCCATCGGCGACACGGTGAAGCCCGATTATTTTCAGGCCCATGGTTCTGAGACACCCGAACGGGTGATGGAAATTCGAAACCTCACGAACAGGCCCGTGATCAAAGCCATCAAGGTGGCCGATGCGGCGGATGTCTCACAAGCCGCCGGCTACGAAGGAAAAGCCGCCCTCATTCTCTATGACGCAAAAGCCCCGGAAACGCTTCTGAATGCCTTGCCCGGCGGCAACGGCATTGCCTTTGATTGGGGGCTTTTGGCCAACTCCACGGATTTCATGCTGTCCGGCGGCCTCAATCCGGAAAACATCGCGAATGCCATCAGGACAACCGGTGCTCCCATTGTCGATGTGTCCTCAGGCATTGAATCAGCGCCCGGCATAAAGGATTTGACGCTCATTCGGAAATTTATTGAGCGCGCGAAGTCTGCCAGCTAAACTTGGATTGAAAGAGAGTTTTTATGACTAAGCCACTGGTCAATTCTTTCCGGACAGGCCCAGACGAAAAGGGCCTGTTTGGAATCTATGGCGGCCGCTTTGTGGCCGAAACCCTGATGCCGCTCATTCTTGAGCTGGAGCAGGCCTACAAGGACGCAAAGGCCGATCCAGCATTTCAAGCCGAACTCGATTCGTTTCTGGAGCATTATGTGGGCCGCCCCAGCCCCCTCTACTTTGCCGAACGCCTGACCGAACACCTGGGTGGCGCGAAAATCTATTTCAAGCGCGATGAGTTGAACCACACGGGCGCCCACAAGATCAACAATGTGATGGGCCAAATCCTGCTGGCCCGCCGCATGGGCAAGAAGCGCATCATCGCTGAAACCGGCGCTGGCCAGCATGGCGTCGCGACCGCCACGGCCTGCGCCCGCTTTGGCCTGGAATGCATCGTCTATATGGGTGAAGTCGATATTGAGCGCCAGAAGCCCAATGTGTTTCGCATGAAGCTGCTGGGCGCTGAGGTGGTGCCAGCGCTCTCGGGCTCCCGCACATTGAAGGATGCGCTGAACGAGGCGCTCAGGGATTGGGTGGCCAATGTCGAGGACACTTTCTATTGCATCGGCACCGTCGCAGGCCCCCACCCCTATCCTGAAATGGTGCGGGATTTTCAATCCATCATCGGTGTGGAAACCCGGCGTCAGATGCAGGCCCGCGAAGGGCGCCTGCCGGATTCCCTTGTGGCGGCCATTGGCGGCGGCTCAAACGCCATGGGGCTTTTTCATCCCTTCCTTGATGATGCAAGCGTTGAAATCATCGGCGTGGAGGCGGCAGGCCTCGGGCTTCGCACCAAGAAGCACGCGGCCTCGATCACTGGCGGCAGGCCCGGCATTCTCCATGGCAACCGGACTTATCTGTTGATGGATGACGATGGCCAGATCACCGAAGGCCACTCCATATCAGCGGGCCTTGATTACCCCGGCATCGGCCCTGAGCATTCCTGGCTGCATGACATGAAGCGGGTGGAATATGTGTCCGCCACCGACAAGGAGGCCTTGGAGGCCTTCCAGCTCTGCTGCAAACTTGAGGGCATCATTCCGGCACTCGAGCCTTCCCACGCGCTCGCCCATGTCATGAAGATTGCGCCGCAGAAACCCAAGGACCATTTGATGGTGATGAACATGTGCGGCCGTGGCGACAAGGATATTTTCACCGTGGCCGACATTCTGGGAGTAACCCTGTGAGTGGCCGCATCGAAAAATGCTTTGCTGGTCTTAAGGAGCGGGGCAGGGCAGCGCTCGTCACCTTTGTGACTGCAGGTGATCCCGATTACGAAACCTCGCTCAAGATCATTCAGGGCCTGCCCAGGGCGGGCGC
>JANMHO010000408.1:0-15660 GCA_031375195.1 Rhodobiaceae bacterium | reverse complement strand
GGCCTGCCGAAAACCACTTTGCTGGTGCTCGACGCGGCCTATGCTGAATATGTGCGGCGCAATGACTATGAGAGCGGGCTTGAACTGGTTGCCACGTCTGAAAACGTGGTGATGACGCGGACGTTTTCCAAGATTTACGGCCTGGCGGGATTGCGGCTGGGCTGGGCCTATTGTCCCTCCCATGTGGCGGATGCGCTGAACCGCATTCGCGGCCCATTCAATGTCAGTTCACCGGCGATCGCCGCCGGCATTGCCGCCATCGGGGATCAACAGGGCATTGAAAATGCCGTGGCCCACAACGAGAAGTGGCTTGTCGTATTGACGGAAAAATTCGCAGCGATGGGAATAAGAGTCACGCCGAGCGTGGGCAATTTCCTGTTGCTGCATTTTCCGGCCACGGGCGCAAAAACCGCGCAGGCAGCGGATGCCTTTCTGCTCGACCACGGCATTATTCTGCGGCGCATGGAGGCCTATGGCCTGCCCCATTGCTTGCGCATGACCGTTGGCAGCGAAGCGGCAAATCTTGCCGTTATCGCGGCGTTGGCGGAATTCCTGGAATGAGCGTTTTGTTTGAGCGAATAGCTTTTGCTGGCCTTGGCCTTATCGGGTCATCCTTGTGCCACGCCATTCGGCGAGGCAAGATTGCCACGCATGTTGCAGGTTATGCGCGGAGCGCCAAGACCCGTGAAACAGCGGTGCGCATTGGTTTGGTTGACAGTATCCACGAGACCGCGGCGGATGCTGTGAGGAATGCCGATCTGGTGATACTTTGCGTGCCGGTTGGAGCTTGCGGGGAAGTGGCAGCGGAGATGGCTTCAGCGCTAAAGCCCGGCGCAATCCTGACCGATGTGGGTTCCGTGAAGGCCGCGATTGTGCGCGATGTGGCGCCGCACCTGCCAAAAGGTGTTGTGTTTATTCCGGGCCATCCCATTGCCGGAACGGAGCAGTCGGGCCCCGAGTCTGGTTTCGCTGAACTGTTTCACAACCGCTGGTGCATATTGACGCCGCTTCCCGACAGTGATCCCGACGCGGTGAGCCGGCTTGAGAAATTCTGGCAGGCCTGCGGCTCAAATGTCGAGTTGATGACGCCGGAGCATCATGATCTGGTCCTGGCCATCACCAGCCATCTGCCGCACTTGATTGCCTACAACACGGTGGCGACCGCCGCTGATCTTGAGGAAGTGACGAATTCGGAAGTCATCAAATATTCCGCCGGCGGCTTTCGCGATTTCACCCGCATCGCCGCGTCTGACCCCACAATGTGGCGCGATGTGTTCCTCAACAACCGTGAAGCTGTGCTGGAAATGCTGGGACGGTTTTCAGAGGACTTGTCAGCCTTGCAGCGGGCTATCCGCTGGGGCGATGGCGAGGCCCTGTTCAATCTTTTCACCCGAGCGCGGGAAGTTCGCCGCAGCATCATCGCGGCGGGCCAGGAAACGGCGGTCCCCAATTTCGGACGCGACCAGGGCCAGCGCTAGTCGATTGCCCTGATGTCGGTTAGCTTGAAGGGTCCCCAGTAGATTTCACCGTTCTTGGCGATGATGTCGGCTTTCTTGGCGGAACTGCCGGGGTCGTTGCCAACAAGATTGAGCAGGTTGTTTACGGCGCCGCGGTCCTTGCGCTTGAGCCTGAAAATGGGCGCCAGAATATCGAGCAGTCCTTCGATGTCGTTGGTGCTGGTGGTGAGTTTTCCCGCCAGCTTCCTGTCGGCATCCAGCCGAATGTTGCCTTGCGCGTCAAATTTCATGGCGCTGTGTGAAATCCTGAAGGAATTGATCACTATGCTTTCGCCCGTCGTGGCGGCGTAGGCCAGGGGCGCATTGCTGGTCACCATGGCAGCGCTGGTGCTTGCGGTAAATTCTGCGGCGTTGATGGCGGTGGCTGTGTCATCCGGGCCCTCGATGATCAGCCCTTCCGCATTGCCGGCAAGGTCGAGCTTGCCTTGGTTCTGGCGGGCGAAAAATCGCAGCGAAGCGCTGGCAAACAATCCATCGGCTTGCACATCAGTCACATCAGAGCTCAGTTCCCATTGGCCGTCGGGATTGACACTAACCGAGATAAGGGCGCGCTCATGGCTGATTTCTGACGGGGATCCGGCGCTTGTGACCAGTTTTGTCGGGCCATCCACCAGCACCAGCGCATGGCGGAGATCATAGGCTTGCACCAGCGCCACCACGCTGGCGGACTGGACATGCGTTGTCAGGTTGCCTTTGGCATAGGACAACACGGGATTTTCACAGGTGAATTCGAAACGGAAGGGAAATCCGCCCCAGCTTTCGCGGGCGCAGGTGAGCGCAACGCCATCGGCCGCCAGGCTTTGGCGCTTTATCCCGACAAATTCCCGGACTGCGCCGAATGCGATGGTCCAGTAAACACTCCAGGCGAGGCAAAGAACCAAAAGGCCGCCCAGGGGGTAGAATATGTGCCATGGGTGTTTTGTCTGGGACATTTTTTTGCAGGGGGTGATTCGCTCAAGTGGACATATCGCTCACTATGAATCAGAGATGGGTATTTGGCTATGGCTCCCTGATGTGGAATCCGGGCTTCGACTATATTTCCACGGCCCATGCCCGTATCAACGGCTATCACCGCAGTTTATGCGTGTATTCCCTGCATCACCGGGGCACCAGGCAATCACCTGGATTGGTTTTGGGCCTGGATCATGGTGGCAGCTGCACAGGCGTCGCATTTCAAATTGATGAGGCAAAATGGCTGGATACGCTGGCCTATCTGCGGGCGCGCGAGCAAATCAGCATGGTCTACCGGGAAATTTCCCACCCGATTGAAATCCTCGAAACGGGGCGGCTGGTTGAAGCTGTGGCCTATGTGGCTGACACCACGCATGATCAATATGCTGGCAAGCTCTCCCATGATGAGCTTATCAAGCACGTCATGCAGGGAACCGGCGACTACGGGCGGTGCCGGGACTATGTGGCCAATACGCTGTCGCATTTGCGCGGCATGGGGATCAGGGATGAAACCCTCGAGGCCATCGGCGCCGAGCTAGGCTTGCTGGGCGCCTAGATAGGGGCTGAAATCCGTCCCTTGTGGCGCTGGAACAGTGTGTTCAAACGCCCGTTTCAAATCCCTGAGAATGGCATCAGCCATCCGGCTGTCGCTGGCCAGGAGATGCACATGGATTTCATCGGCATCGGAATTCTCGTGGGCCGAGAACGCGCCATCCCAGAAGGGTGGAAACCTGTCGATGGCGATCACGCTGCGCGCATGCCCCTCGCGCTTCACAGCCACATAGATGGCGCCGGGAAGCGGCGGGCAATTCCCGGCCCTATAGACGGTGTGGATATATTTCTTGCCGGAAAGCCCCTGCCAGTACCAGAAGCGTTCGTCGTCGCCGGAGCCCTGGGGGAAGTTGATGGAGATTGGGGAACCATGTATCAGCATGAGAACAAATATAGAACATACCGACGGGAATTGCAAGACCCAAATCAGCTGCACTTCGAATAGCCGCAGGACAGGCAGGTGGCGCAGCCCTCCTGGAACACCAGAGCGGTTTCCCCGCAGCGCGGGCAGGAGGCGGCTTTCGATGACCGGTCAATTGCTTGCGGCGGCTCCATGAAGCCGATTTCGACCAGGTGCTTTTCGATCACGCCGCCGATGGCCGCCAAAAGGCTTGGCACATAGCGGCCCTCCATCCATTGGCCGCCGCGCGGATCAAACACCGCCTTCAGCTCTTCCACCACGAAGGAAACGTCGCCGCCCCGCCGGAAGACCGCCGAGATCATGCGGGTCAGAGCCACGGTCCAGGCGTAATGCTCCATGTTCTTCGAATTGATGAAGATCTCGAAGGGCCGCCGTTTGCCATCCTTGATGATGTCATTCATGGTGATGTAGATCGCATGGTCTGATTCAGGCCATTTCAGCTTGTAGGTGAAGCCGCCAAGCGCTGCCTCGCGCTCCATGATGGGGCCTTCCGCTTCGCTGGAGATGGAAAGCACGGAGCCGGTAATTTTATTGGGCCTGAATGTGGTGCACCCCTTGAGCCCCAGCTCATAGGCTTCGCTGTAAACCTCGCGGAAATCATCGAAGCCGCAGTCTTCCGGCACATTGATGGTTTTGGAAATGGAACTGTCGATGTGTTTCTGCACGGCCGCCTGCATGATGAGGTGCTCATGGGGGGTGAGCTGTCCGGCGGTGACAAAGGCTTCCGGCAATGGCTCGTCCCTGCCCTTCAGGCTCCACCACAGCTTTGCCGCATAATCATCAACACGCAGCACCTTGCGGCTGTTGTCGGCCTGGCGAACCTTGCGCTCGTAACTCACGCTGAAGATGGGCTCAATGCCGCTTGAGAGATTTCCGGCAAAGAGCGAAATGGTGCCCGTGGGGGCAATCGAAGTGAGCAGGCCATTGCGCAGACCCGATTTGGCAACGGCCTTGCGGACAGTCTCCGGCAAATTCCGGGCATGGCCGCCGCCCAAATATTTTTCCGCGTCGAATAGCGGGAAGGTGCCTTTCTCGGCGGCAAGCCTGGTGCTCATCCCATAGGCGGCCACCTCCAGAATTGCCGCCCATTCGCCCGCTGCCGTTGCCGCCGCCTCGCTGCCATAGCGCAGGCCGCACATGGCCAGCGCATCGGCGAGGCCCGTCATTCCCAGGCCAATGCGGCGCTTGGCGCGGGCTTCCCCGCTTTGCGCTTCCAGAGGATAATTCGAGACATCCACCACATTGTCGAGAAAGCGGACGGCAAGGCCCACGGTTTTGGCGAGCAAGTCCCTGTCAATGCGGGCGTCCGGCGCAAAGGGATTTTGCACCATTTGCGCCAGGTTGATGGAGCCCAGAAGACAGGCCCCATAGCTCGGCAGGGGCTGCTCGCCGCAGGGATTGGTGCAGTGAATGGTTTCGCAAAAGCTGAGATTGTTCTGGGCATTGATGCGGTCGATGAAAATCACGCCGGGCTCGGCGTATTCATAAGTCGAGCGCATGATCTGGTCCCACAGCGCGCGGGCTGAGACCGTTTTGAAAACCATGCCGCCAAAGCGCAAATCCCATGGGGCATCGGCCTTCACCGCCGCCATGAAGGCATCGCTCACCAGCACCGACAGATTGAAATTCCGCAAGCGCCGCGGATCGCGCTTGGCCGCGATGAAATCCTCGATATCGGGATGGTCGCAACGCAGCGTCGCCATCATGGCGCCCCGCCTTGAACCCGCCGACATGATGGTGCGGCACATCCCGTCCCACACATCCATGAAGCTCAAGGGCCCGGACGCATCGGCTCCCACACCTTTCACGGGGGCCCCCTTGGGCCTGAGCGTTGAAAAATCATGGCCGATGCCGCCGCCCTGCTGCAGGGTCAGGGCCGCCTCTTTCAGCCCGTCAAAAATTCCCTGCATCGAATCATCGATGTCGCCCATGACGAAGCAATTGAACAGGGTGACCTGGCGGCCCGTGCCGGCGCCCGCGATTATCCGCCCGGCGGGCAGGAACTTGAAACCCGACAGGACATCATAAAATGCAGCCGCCCATTTTTCACGGGCCTCGGGTTTTTCGGCTGCCGCCACGGCGCGCGCCACCCGCCACCAGGTGTCTTCCAGGGTTTTGTCATGCGCGGTTCCATCGGCCTCCTTGAACCGGTACTTCATGTCCCAAATCTCCTGGGAGATGGGATCAAGCGCGCTTTCAGGTCTGTCCATCATGGCGGGGCGAGATTATCTTAAAAATTGTCCGGTGTCGAGATTTTGTTCTTATTTTGTACCAGCACTGAAATCGCGGACTGGCAACATGATAACGGTGGCCAGCCGTCAGTTCCCGAATTGCCCAGTCACCTGACATATCACGCATGTGGTGAAATCGATGTTGATGACCCATACCGGACGTTAGGAGACCACTCTAAACATTTTCAATTTTCGCGTCATCAGTTGAAGACTATTGATTCAGATTCAATCTGCTCAATCATCAGAGGCCCGTTGGGGTGAATTATTGATAGGCCTTATTGTTTATGGGGCGAGTGTGGATTGCACCGGATTTGGAGAGGAGAAATTCCCTGCCAGAAACACAGAGCCTATCACCGGTTTGCAAAACGTGTTATCCGGTTGACCGTCCCGGTGGTCCTGCCTCAGAGGAGAACAAAATGGCTTTTACCGAATGGATGATACGCGGTCCTGAAATCGCTTCTTGTAATTGCTCTTATGGTTGCCCATGCCAGTTCAATTCCCTGCCCACCGACGGCACGTGCCGGGCGGCAGTAGGCATGCAGATTGAGAAGGGTCATCATGGCAAGGTGAAACTTGATGGCCTGCGCTGGGCCGCTACCGCTGCCTGGCCTGGCCCTATTCACATGGGCCACGGCGAAATATTGCCCATCGTCGATGAACGCGCCACCCCTGAGCAACGCGAAGCGTTACTCAAAATCATGTCCGGACAGGATACGGAACCGGGAGCCACCTTCTTCAATGTCTTCGTGTCGATGTGCGACAAGGTACATGAACCGATGTTCAAACCCATCGAATTCACCGTCAACATGAAGAGCTGCATTGGCCACATCAGTGTGCCCGGCGTACTCGACGTGAAGACTGAGGCCATCCGCAATCCGGTAACCGGAAACGCGCATCACGCACGCATTTCGCTGCGCCAGGGATTTGAATTCAGCGAAGCGGAGTTCGCCAGCGGCACGATCAGGTCCAAGGCCCCGATTGCGCTTGATACCAGTGGCCGCCACGCGCATCTCGCCGTGTTGCATCTGACTGGCCAGGGTCTGGTTCATTGAACCGAGGCAATTCCTTGCCGCTGGTTCCGCTACTTGAACACACTGCAAGAAACGAACGCTGGGTCGTGCTGGCGGGCCTTGCGTTGGTCGCCGCAACTGGCCTCTTTGCCACTTTGCGGTTGGGCGATATTCTCATGATGCCCAGCGCGTTTGTTGGAGGTGCCATCGTCTATCCGGTACTCTTGTTCTTCATGTGGTGGACCATGATGATGGCGATGATGCTGCCTTCGGCCGCTCCCGCCATTCTCACCTTTGGGGCAATCAGCCGAAAATTCGCCGAAAATGGAGCGCCAGCAACACCACTCGCCGTGTTCGTCGCGGGCTATGCCGCCATCTGGACCGGCTTCGCCGCCGCCGCAGTAGCGTTGCAGCTCCTGTTGAGTCAGACGATTGCTCTTTCGATGATGATGGCGGTGACAAGTGTTTTGATAGGTGGTGGCTTGCTCATCGCAGCAGGTGTTTATCAGATATCGCCGCTCAAGGCTGCTTGCCTGCGCAAATGCCAGACACCGCTGATGTTCTTCGCCCGCAACTGGCGAAAAGGTTATCCCGGTGCCTTGCGCATGGGATTATCGCATGGACTTTATTGCCTTGGCTGCTGCTGGGTGCTGATGGGGCTCCTGTTCTACGGTGGAGTCATGGAGCTGCGCTGGATCGTGGGATTGGCACTCTACGTAGCTACAGAAAAGCTGATCCCCGCAGGCAATCAGCTGAGCCGATTCACCGGGATATTACTGATAGGCTGGGGGTCGTGGACGGTTTATCGCGCAATCGTTTGATGTTCTTCCCCACATCCAAACTGATCTGACCGATCTTCGCTGAACGAGGCGATATGAGAACAGTGGATTTATGCATCCGGCAGTTCATACTACGAATATCTGCGCGTAATGTGACGTGTCGCCTTCCCCCTGACTGGTATTTCAAATTTGGGTAGAGTCCGTCTCTGGCCCTTCTGCGACGTAATGATGAATGCTGACAAAGGCCGCTTGCAAGCTGGAATCGGACATGCGCGCGCCAGCCACCCCATTTCCCCAAACATCCACGTACGTACGGGCTTGAAGCCGTGGCGGGAACATCCCCTCCATTTTCCTTCACTCAAAATTCAAGGGCGCCGCCGTAATTTCGGGTGGGCAGTTCCTGCCATGCCGCGCCAGCAGAAATGCTGGCGGGATTTGCCACGTCAAAATTTCATTTCATGCTGGCGGTGGTTGCAAGTTTCAGCCGTCCCTCCGCCACCAATCGCGTTGTGGCGGTTTCGATGTCATTTTGCAGGCGCTCCTGAAAGGCCCTGCGGGGCAGGCCCGCCGGTATCACGGGCAGAAATTCCAGAATGATGGTGCCAGGGTATCGCCAGAATTTGCGCCGGGGCCAATAGAGGCCGGAGTTGAGCGCGAAGGGCAGGCAGGGGCAGCCCAGCGTCGCGTAAAGCGCCGCGGCGCCCGGCTTGTAATCGGGTGGGGCATCGGGTGTGCG
This sequence comes from Rhodobiaceae bacterium, assembly GCA_031375195.1. Taxonomy (GTDB): domain Bacteria; phylum Pseudomonadota; class Alphaproteobacteria; order Rhizobiales; family Aestuariivirgaceae; genus Aestuariivirga. Next base: position 7,463 of record JANMHO010000408.1, on the reverse strand, counting down.
CCTCGTGCCTTCCGGCATGATGACGATCTGGCGGCCCCTGGCCAATTCGGCCACACCCCTTGCCATCAGCTTTCGCAAGGCGACGGAACCCGCGCTCCGCTCCACCGCGATCATGCGGAACTTGAAGATGAACCAGCCGAAAAAAGGAATCCAGGTGAGCTCTTTCTTGAGCACCATGCAGGGGTCGTCGAGATAGGGCAGGATGGCGAAGGTTTCCCAGAAGGACTGGTGCTTGCCTGCCACCAGAATAGCGCCCGCCGGAATATTCTGCAGGCCGCGAACTTCAATTCCGGTGCCGCAAATGACGCGCAGCCACCACAGCGATGCCTGCGCCCATGCTTGCAGCGCGCGGATCGCCCATTTGCGCGGCGCCGCGAAAAATACCGAGCCCAGCAGCAGGAACACGGTGAGGTTCAGGTAGAAAATAATATTGAAAATGAGGGAGCGGAGCGCTGTCACAACACGCGGCCCAGCATGCGGATGAGGGTGACGCGCGATGTGATGAGGCAAATCAGGGTGGCGAGAACCGGAACACTGAGGAGCGCCCCATAGCTCCACACGGCAATTTCGGGGGCGGCGAAGAGCAGGCCCCGGCTGGCATCGGCCACGCTGCCCGCGCCCACGGTTCCCGTGAGGCCCAGAAGGAAAAAGGTGAGAAGGCCAAGCCCCACGCCCAGCAAGCCCGCCATCAGGCCAGTTTTCAGAAAGCGGCCATCGATCTGGCGGGCGACATAGCCATTCTTGGCGCCCACCAGATGCAGCACATCAACCACATGGGCGTTGGCATCCAGCACGGTGCGGGTGGCGAAAATCACCATGGCGATGGCGGAGAGACAGATGAGCAACAATATGGCGTAGGACAGCATCGAAAGGGCGCCGGCCATGCGGGTCAATTCCGCCTCCCATCTTCGATGCGTATCGAGAACAGCGCCCTTCACGCCGGCCTGTAGGGCATCGCCGAGGGTCTTGAAATCAGGAGGCCGCGCCTCATCAATCGTCACCCTGATGAGGCGGGGAATCGGCAGGCCTTCCAGATTTCCAACCCCCAGCCAGGGTTCCAGGAGCTTGGCTCCGGCGTCGCGGTCGAGCACATCGACAGTTAGAACACCCGCCGTGGCTCCGAGAATTTCCTCTGCCTTAGCAACCTCATGCTCAACATCGGCATCGCGCAGCATGCGCACCTGCACGGTCACTTCGCGCGACAGGCCGCTGGTCCAGGTGTCCACGGCACGGTTGATCAGGATCAGCGCGCCGATGGCCAAGCATGCAAGGTAGCACATCACGGTCATGGTCACTGTCAGCGCCTTGATGGGGGCAGCCTCAGGGCGGATAATGGGCCCCGTCCGGAATTTTCCTGTCCTTCTCATGCGGCCCTTAAAATTCCCCGTTCGAGATGCAGCACCGGGGCCTGTCCCTGCGCCACCAGCTTGAGATCATGGGTCGCCAGAAATACGGTCGTCCCCAGCTTGTTCAGTTCCAGAAACAAATGCAGCAGGCGTTTGGCGAGAATAGGGTCGACGTTGCCGGTGGGCTCGTCGGCGAGCAGGAGTTCGGGTTTTGAAATCACGGCGCGCGCAATGGCGGCGCGCTGCTTTTCGCCGCCCGACAAGACAGGCGGATAGGCGTGGGCCTGATCGGCGAGACCCACCCAGTTCAGCAGGTCCATGACATCGGCCCGGTAATTTTCCGGTCGCTGGCCGGTGACCCGCAGCGGCAAAGCCACATTGTCAAAGGTGGTCAAGTGATCGAGCAGCTTGAACTCCTGAAACACCACGCCAATGCGCCTGCGCATCAGGGGCAGGGCCCTGGGGTTCATTGAGGCGACATCGCGCCCAAAGATATTGATCAGGCCGCGGGTTGGCTTCAGCGCCAAAAACATGAGGCGCAGCAGCGAGGTTTTGCCAGCCCCCGACGGGCCCGTGAGAAAGCAGAAGGAGCCGGGCTTCAGCCGGAAGCTGACGTCCCGCAATATCTCGGGCCCGTCGCCATAACGCAGACCTACACTGTCAAGCCGAACCAAATAAACGCTCCTTTGCCCAGAAATCAGGTTTCACCACAGAAGCCTTTAACGGCACATTAACCCTGTTTGTTGTTAATCCTTAAGTGCGAGTTTCATTTTCAAGGAATAGTGCGTTCTCAATATGATCATCACCTGCCCATCTTGTTCGACACGCTATAATTTTCCGGAACAGCGGCTCAACGGTGACGGCTTGGCGATCAATTGCGCCTCCTGCGGCCATGGCTGGATCGAGGGCCGGGCCATTGAAATCGTCGACATATCGCCGCGAAATCTGCCCGCCGTCATAGATCACGGTTTTGAGCCGGATCATGAAGTGAAGCGGCTGGTTGAGGCGTCGCGTTTTGCCAGGGAAGAATTTGCGGTCAAGCGGCGTCAGCGGCTGTCGCGATTGCGGGGCTGGGCCATCTTGGCTGCCTGCATCGCCATGCCGGTTGCCGCTGCCGCGGCATTTCCGCGAACGGTTGTCAGCGTCGCTCCCATCGCGGTCAGGGCCTATGACGTCCTGGGCTATGATGTCAATATTTATGGCCTTGAAGTGCGCCGGGTCGAGCAACAGCATGCCATTATCGATGGCGCGCGCGTGCTCACCATCAAGGGCGAGATCGCCAATGTTTCCGGTTCGCCGCAAAAAATCCCGTGGTTGCGCTTTGGACTGCGCGATGAAAAGTCGGGCGAGGTCTATAGCTGGACCCTTGATACGGGCGTCAGGCCACTCAAATCCGGCGAGACCACCAATTTTGTGACCCGTGTGGCCTCGCCGCCGGAATCCGCCAAAAACGTTGAGATTCGCTTTGCACATGTGCATGAAATAGGCTCAAATCCTGGCCCATGAGCGATATAGTGATCGAAGGCCACAGGATTTCGGTCCTTTTCTCGGAAGCAGAGATTGCGGCCCGCATTTCGGTTGTGGCCAAGGAAATCGCCGCGCGAAAGCCCAAGAACCTGCTGGTGGTTCCCGTCCTCAAGGGCAGTTTTATTTTTGCCGCCGATTTGATCAGGGCCATGCATCATGCGGGGTTGTCGCCCGAGGTTGATTTCATGATTCTGGCCAGCTACCGCGCGGCCACCGCATCTTCGGGCCAGGTTGAAGTGCTGCGTGATATCGAATCGCAGATTCAAGACCGGGATGTGATGCTGGTTGACGATATTCTGGAGTCGGGCCGCACCCTTGCCTTTGCCAAGGATTTGCTTGCGGCGCGGGGCGCTTCAAATGTGATGACCGCTGTTCTGCTCGAAAAGCCGGGCCATCTTGCCGCCAATATCAAGGCTGATTTCTGCGGTTTTGCATGCCCTGATAAATTTGTGGTGGGCTACGGCATGGATATGGCCCATCAATTCCGCGAACTGCCTTTCGTCGGGCACATTGTGACTGCTGGCTAATAAAGACCGCGCAGCAGCCGATCAATATACTCCCGGTCGATGCGCGGAAGGTCGGGAATGTTGGAGCGGCTGCGCAGGCTCTCCAATATTTCGCGGGCCCGCCTAATCGCCTGTTCTGACGGCAGCATATCTTCCCTCGGGCCGTAGTCTTCCTCATTGCTTGGCATGGGACGCCCGAGGGGATCGGCATTGCCGCGGGCCTCGCCATCGGGTCCGGTATTGTCCTGATTGCCACGGGCCTGCTGCTGCATCTGGCGGGCCATGTCCTGGGCCCCTTTGCGCATCTGGTCCAGGGCTTCACCTTGCTGGCCCAAAGCCTGCTGCTGGTCGCGTTGTTCCAAAGACTCCCTGGCGCGCCCCATTTGCCGTCCAGCCTCACCCAGTTGCGGGGGGGCCCGCAAGCCCTGCTGGCCGAGCCTGTCCATGAATTGTTGGAGTTGCCGGGCAAGATCACCCTGCCTGTCGGCCAAGGCGCCTGATCCTGAGTTGCCGCTCCGGTTGCCCGGATCATCGCCTTGCTGATCCCCCATCTCGCCCATTTCCTCGCCCTGGCCGCGCTGGGTCTGGTCCATCAGTTCCTGTTGCCTGCGCATCATTTCCGAGAGCTCATTGAGCATTTCAGAGCCGCCCTGCTGGCCTTGCTGGCTGCCCTGCTGGGTCATGCCGGGCTCCATGTTCTTGAGCAGGTCCTCAAGTTGGGCCAGCAAATCCTGAGCTGCCTCCCTAGAGCCGCTTTCAGCGAGTTTCTCAATGGCATCGAGCATCTTCTGCAGGTCCTGCTCGGTTATGGCGCGGCTGTTTGGCGATGGTTTTTGCGGGCTGGATTGCCCCTCGGCCAGGCGCTTTTCCATTTCCTTCCTCATGGACTGCAAATATTTGTCCATGGCTTCGCGAAGCTTCGACATAAGTTCCTTCAATTGCTCCGGCGTCGCTCCTTCGGCTATGGCGCGTTCCAGCGCCTTTCTCGCAGCTTCCAGTTCCGTCTTGGCATCGGAAAGCTCGCCCTCTTCGATGCGGACTGCCACCTGCCAGAGCATCTCGACGGCTTCTTCAACATCGTCATGGGTGTCGATGTTGCGAATGCGCGAAACGACCGTCGCAATCGCCAGATGGGAGCCGCTGCTTTCAATCAGGCCTGCGGGATAAATCAGAATTGCCGAGAGCAATTTTGCGGCGTCTCCGGACGCTTCAGGATCCATGATCAGGGTCTTGCGCTGCTCGATCAGGGCCCTTGCCAGAGGTCTGGTAAAATATCGTTCAGGCAATTTGAAGGATACTGTCTCACTCGTTGCGCTTTGCTTTGCCGCGTCTGTCGCATCCAGCGTCAGGTCAACCATGAGACCCGCCCAGGGATGGGCGCTCAGATCGGCGCTGGTTGTCCCCTGCTCCTCCTTGGGCAAGCGCTTTCTCAGGGCCACGCTCAATTTGGGGGGATCAAACATGAACACCCCATTGCTGCTGAAGCCCACGCCGTCGGCCTGCTCATCGGCCAGCTCAATATGCGGTGTGATGGAGGCTATGCCATAGTCATCGGCGGCTTTCCATTTGAGCGAGAGACTGCCAAGCTTTGCGGCGGTTGGCTGCCCGGTAATCGCAATGGTGGGCGGCTGGTCTGGAATGAGCGAAATCCGCCAGCTTGCAAGTTCGTTGCCGCCATCAAACACCTGAACCAGCGCCGGGCGGGTGAGCTGGGTCTCGGCTTCGAACACACCGTTTTCAAATTTGGTTCTTGCGGGCTGATCTTTGAGCTCAACGGGCACCTGCCCTGCATCTGTCAATCCTGAGAAGCTGAGGCGTGGTTCGTTCGCGCCGTTCAGGCGAATAGTGAGGCCGGCGTTTTCAGCGACAAAAATTTCACCATCTGTCTTGAGTTTTTCAACATAGGCCGGGCTGGTGAGAAGCAGGGGCGGCTTGCCGGTGTAGGCTGGCGGTTTCAGCCAGGCATCAAGACTCATCGGGGGTTGAGCGGTCGCTGGTCCCACGTGGAAAGCGTCCCGGAGTTGTGAAAGCCCGTCGCCCTGGGCCAGAAAAAGGCTGGCGATCAACGCAAGGCTGGCAGGAACCCTCAAGGACATGGGGTCAAGATCGCGCCAAATGGATTGCGGTGGGCCGACTTTCAAATTGGTGAGGGCCGCCAATTGCCGCCGCTTGTGCTCCTCCCACAGGGCGAGGCTTGCTTCGCCGATGCCGCTGCCTGCGAGCTTGTCATTCAGCGCAGAAACCGGGCGATTGGCGAGGCTTGAATGTGTTTCAATGCGGCGCATGGCATCATAGGGAGTGGGCAAACGGAAGCCCCACAATGAGCGCAGCGACCAAATGATCGCGCCGATGCCCAAAGCTAACAATCCGTAACGAAACACATCTGGAAGCTCGGTTAAAAAACCGGACAATATGAGCGCGGCCAGCGCCACGGTCAAAACAAGCGGCCAGCAGAGGGCGGCCCACAGGGCTTCCCAGCCAAGGGCAGCGCGCGCTACTGCTATTTTCCGTTCGATGCCTGCCTGTGCCGGTCCCGTCATGGTGGTTTCATATTATCACAGATGGGCGGAATTATGCTCCCCATATGTGATCACTTTAATAAGAGCTAGGTTTGCCAGCTGGCGGGTTGATCCAAGCCAATCAGTTCCTCATAGGTCTGGCGGGGCCGCACAAGAGACCATTTGCCTCCCTTGACCAGGACTTCGGCCACGAGGGGTCTGGTGTTGTAGGTTCCTGACTGGACAGCCCCATAGGCACCTGCGGTCATGGTGGCCAAGAGGTCGCCGGGAGCGGGTTTTACCAAGCGTCTTGCCTTGGCTAGATAATCACCGGATTCACAAACGGCACCGACAACGTCGGCGATGATCATGCTGTTGCCATCGCGCGCCTGTTTCACCGGAATGATTTCGTGATAGGCGTCATAGAGAGTTGGGCGGATCAGGTCATTCATGGCGGCGTCTTGAATGACAAAACAGTTCTCGCCAGTCTCTTTCACATAGATCACGCGCGACACCAGAATTCCGGCGTTGCCAACAATCATGCGGCCAGGCTCAAGCACGTATTTGAGACCCAAATGCCCAAGGGTCCGTTTCACCATGGCGGCATACTCATCCGGATGGGGCGGCACGTCATTGGTGCCACGGTAAGGCACACCAAGCCCGCCGCCCAGATCGAGATGGCGAATGTTGTGGCCTTCGGATTTCAGCCGTGCCGCAAGTTCAGCCATCAGGCGGAAGGCCTGTTCAAAGGGTTCGAGCTCGGTGATCTGGCTGCCGATGTGCATGTCAATGCCTGCCACATCAAGGCCCGGCAAAGCCGCGGCGCGGGCATATACCTCAGAGGCGCGCCCGTAAGAGACGCCGAATTTATTGTCAGCCTTGCCGGTGGTGATCTTCGCGTGGGTTCTGGCGTCCACATCCGGATTGACGCGGATGGAAATCGTGGCGCGCTGGCCGGTGCGCTGGGCGACGACGGAGAGCAATTCAAGTTCGGGCTCTGATTCAATGTTGAAACAGGAAACGCCTTCTTTCAGGGCGAATGCCATTTCGCGCGCCGTTTTGCCGACGCCCGAAAACACAATCTTGCGGCCTGGAACGCCAGCGGCCAAAGCGCGGCGAAGCTCGCCCTCGGACACCACATCCATGCCCGCGCCCAGATCCGCCATGGTTTTCAGAACAGCCTGGTTGGAATTTGCTTTCATGGCATAGCAAATCTGATGCTCAACCCCTTTGAACGCGTTGGCCATGACCTGATAGTGGCGCTCCAGCGTGGAGGTGGAATAGCAATAGAAGGGTGTGCCGATTTCCTCGGCAATGACAGCGAGGCTCACGCCCTCGGCATGAAGAATTCCATCACGATAGGCAAAATGATGCATGAACTATTGAGCCTGTTGCAATTGCGGCGCTTTGGGATCGCCACGGCGCCCGCAGGCATTGAGAGAAGCGGTCACACACAGGAGCAGCAGGACAGTCACGATGAATTTCACGGGGGTCTCCTATCGCAATAATTTCAGCCAGCGTTTTGCCTCGCGGGCTACATTCGATGGCGCGGTGCCGCCAAAGCTGGTGCGCGAATTAACTGAAGC
>JANMHO010000397.1:0-1758 GCA_031375195.1 Rhodobiaceae bacterium | reverse complement strand
GGATGGGGTGGTGACTGATTTTGGCCAGGATGTAAAAGCCTGCGCTTTGGGGCAGGCGTCGTCTTCAGTCATGGGACGCCACATCATTGGTTCCACGGCGGCCGAACTTCGAGGCCTGAAAGACCAGATGTATGCCATGCTAAAGGAGGAGGGGACGCCGCCAGCCGGCAAATGGGCGGACTATGAGGCTTTCATTCCGGTGCGGGACTTCAAGGCCAGGCACGCCTCCACGCTATTGACCTTCGACGCGGTGACCGACGCGATTTCCCAGATTGAAAAGAAGCATGAGCACGCTTGATCCCAAAACCCTCGTTCCGCGCACCGGCACAATATACCCACCGGAATTTGCCGGCCCGCTGCAAGGCCGCGCCAAGCGCGCGCTTGGCGATGTGTTTGGCCTTGCTCAGTTTGGCGTCAACCTCACCACGCTGGCCCCCGGCAGCTGGTCCGCCCAGCGCCATTGGCATGAGAAGGAAGACGAGTTTGTCTATGTCGTTGAAGGCGAGATCACCTTGATTGATGACGCGGGCGAACACGTTCTGAAGCCCGGCATGTGCGCCGGATTCAAAGCAGGCGCAGCCAATGGCCATCATCTGGTGAACAAGTCATCGTCGCCCGCCACCTATATTGAGATTGGAACCCGCTCGGCAGTTGAAAATTCACACTACCCCGATGTCGACATGAAGGCCGGAAAAATTGACGGCAAGTGGGTGTTGACGAAGAAGGATGGGACGGGTTTTTAGCTATTTCTTCTTGCCCGCAATATCCGGTGCCCTCGGGAAGCGTGATTGCAAGTCCCTGTCCGTCACGCTCATGTGGTTTCTGGTGTATTGCTCGCTGGCGTCACGCAGCGGCTGGAAGTCCCAGGGGAAATGCTCGCCGCTCTTGAGCGCTTCGAACATCATGTGGCGGGCTTGCTGGCTTTCGAGCACTGCTGCGTTAATCTTGGGGATATCAAATTTCGCCACAACCTCGCTCCGGAATTTGAGGGCTATTGGATGGCTTGCCGCGAGATTGTTAAGCTCATCCGGATCATCGACTAGATTGAACAGTTGGTCGGGGTCAGTTGGGCAGTGGATATATTTCCAGGGGCCACGCCTTAGCATGTACATGGGGGCCACAGTTCCTTCAGCCAGGTATTCTCCCCAGGCGGTCGCATTGGAATTTTCTGTGGCGCCAGTGAGCAGCGGGTAGAGTGAGCGGCCATCGGCGGCGCGCGCCAGCTTGCCTCCGGCGATGTCAACCAGCGTCGGCAGAATATCGGTCAGCGCGACAGGTTCTTTCACGCGGCGCGCCGAAAAGTGTTTTGGCGCGCTGACGATCATTGGAATATGCGCCGAAGGCTCCAGGTAGGACATCTTGTACCACAGCCCGCGCTCGCCAAGAAAATCGCCATGATCAGAGGTGAACATGACAATGGTGTTGTCCAGCTGCCCGGTAGCTTCAAGCGCCGCCAGCAGCTGCCCCGCAAGATCATCGATGTAGGAAATATTCGCGTAGTAGCCATGGCGCGCCGCGCGGATATCGGCTTCAGTGACGGTGTAATCCTGCATGGCGGACACATCGTAGAGGCGCTGGCTGTGGGCGTCCAATTTGTCGCGCTCCATGGCTGGCGCTCGGGGCAGGTCGATGTCCTCATCGCGGTAAAGGTTCCAGTATTTGGCGCGGGCCGCGTAGGGGTCATGAGGATGGGTGAACGAGGCCATCAGGCAGAAGGGCTTGCCAGGTTCATAGCGGGCATAGTCATATATTTTGCGC
>JANMHO010000250.1:0-1883 GCA_031375195.1 Rhodobiaceae bacterium | reverse complement strand
GTGTCAGTCACGACAGCGTCAATCTGGCCAGCGCGGAGAGCTGCCGTCATCTCGCCCAGGTCGTTGTAAACCTGCACGTCGGCTATTCCCAGCTTGTCGGTTACATAGGCAGCGCCTGTTGTTGCCTGCTGCACGCCAATCTTCGATGCCTTGATGGATTTTTCATCGACGGGAGTATCGGCCCGGGCCAGCACGCCAATGTCTGAGTTGAAATAAGGCACGGAAAAATCATGGACGGCCTTGCGTTCTTCGGTGATTGAAATTTCTGACATGGCGAGATCAAAGCCGGAGGTCTGGCCAGCGATCAGGGCGTCCCAGCCCACATTCATGACGGCGAGATTATCGTAGCCCGCGCGCCAGGCCATTTCAGCGGCCATGCAATATTCCATGCCATCTTTCACGGATTCCGGGGTGTCGCCGTTCCACCAGATGGGCGCGGGTAACGACACTGCGACTGTGAACTGGCCTGCGGTTGCCGGGGCTGCCAGCGGAATGGAACCCTTGGCTCCGGTGACCTCGCAATTGCCAATCATGTCGGCAGCCGAAGCTGTTGTGGCAAACGCCAGCATTGCGGCAGTCGCGAGAAAATTGCGTTTTGTAATCAGCATTTAGAACTCCCTTTTTGTCAGTTGCCAAATCATACACCGAAAAGAAAGTGGCGCAATATGGGGGAGTTAGCCAGTCCAGCCCAGGCCTTGCGCCACGCAGTTCATAGTCATCAGGAGGGGCATGTTCAGTTTGTCGTCGCGCTTTCCTTCACGGGTTTCGCGCAGGAGTTGGACCTGCCAGAGATTGGCGCGGTCGACGATGGGGCGGACACGGTCGAAGCGGCGGCGGAAGCCCTGGAAGCGCTCGCAAATAACCTTGCCGCCGGTGAGTTCCAATATGGCGCGGCTCGTGCGGCGGTGTTCGTGGGCGATGACGGCGAAAATGCGCTCGGCGTCCACCCGGTCGGGCACCAGCTCGGCGTATTTTTCAGCCACTTTCATATCGGCCAAATAAAGGGATTTTTCGACCTCATCGACCGCCAGGCGAAAGCCCCGTGACTTTTTGAACATGTCGCGCAGCAGAACCAGCCCCTGGGGGCCACGGGCCGAGAGGTAGTCGTCAAGCGCATAGCCCAGCCCATACCAGCCGGTGAGCAGGTGGCGGTTCTGGCTCCAGGCGAAAACCCAGGGAATGGCCCTGAGATCATCAATGCCCTTGGCGCCAAAGCGGCGGGCGGGCCTTGACCCCAGTTTCAGCAGCGCCAATTCCTCCACGGGACTTGCCGCATGGAAATAATTGAGCAACGCGCTGTCCTCCGCCAGCCGCCGATAGGCCTTGAGGGACAGGCGGGCGATTTCCTCAACGGCCTTCTGGTGTTCGGGGTTGATGCGAAGCTCCGGCTCTTCGGCAGATTTCAGCGTGTGGACCAAGACGCTGGACGTGAGCACTTCCAGATTGTTAAGCGCCGTGCCGCGATTGGCGAATTTTGAGGAAACCACTTCGCCCTGCTCGGTCACCCGCATGTGGCCATTGATGGTGCCTGCGGGCTGGGCGGCGATGGCGCGGCCTGTGGGTGCGCCACCCCGGCTTACAGAACCGCCGCGGCCATGGAAGAAGCTGATTTCCACACCCGCCGCTTTTCCCACCGCGATGAGCCGCCTTTGCGCTTCAAACAATTCAAAGCTGGCGCAGAAGAAGCCGCCATCCTTGTTGCTGTCGGAATAGCCCAGCATGATTTCCTGCCGTCCGCCCGTGTCCTTCACCGATTTTTTGACAACGGCGGTGGCGAGAAGCTCAGTCATGATTGCGGGTCCGGCGCGCAGGTCATCAATGGTTTCAAACAGCGGCACAATGCGCAGCCTGCAGCTTTCGATGCTGGTGTCATCATTGAACAA
>JANMHO010000385.1:0-1870 GCA_031375195.1 Rhodobiaceae bacterium | reverse complement strand
GTTTGCTTCGCGATCAACTTCCAACAGATCTCCGGCGCCATAATTTGGCATGGCGACCAGTTTGCCGAGCCTGGTTCCGTCTGCAAGACATACATCCTGGCCAATCATGTCGTGGGCATAGGTTTCACTGGGCGCCAGTTTGGGAAGCCTGTCGCGGGCGACAAAGAGTTCGGTGCCTTGCAGATGCTCAGCCTGATTGCGGTCAGCCACACCCTTGAGCACCGCAATGAAATCATCCCTGGCTGGCTTGAGTTTGGCGATCTCAAATTGCTGGCCCGCCGCAGATTGCAACGGGCCATAGCGCGTGATGCTCAAGGGATCAGAGGTAAGGCTTTTCAGCTTCACCTCGCCCTTGATGCCATGGGCCCCCACAATCACGCCAACGAGAACCTGATTGCTGGGGCTGCCCATATCCCGTTTAAGCCTGTGGGGCCTCGGCGGCTGGCGCATCGGCAGCAGCGGCGGCTGCTGCTGCAACCTTGGCCGCAACGTCAGCGGCCAGCTTCTCGCGCTCGACGCGCTTCTTGCCGGGCAATGCTTTCTGCGGATTGTTGCGGGCGGGGCGCTTGGCAACGCCTGCCTTGTCGAGAAAGCGCAATACGCGGTCGGTTGGCTGGGCGCCCTTCTTGAGCCATTCAGCGGCCTTGGCCGCATCAAGCTTGACGCGGGCCTCGTCTGTCTTGCCAAGCATCGGGTTGAAAGCGCCGATCACGTCGATGAATTTGCCGTCGCGTGGCGAGGCGTGATCTGCCACCACGATGTGATAGTAGGGCCGCTTCTTGGTGCCTGCGCGCGCAAGCCTGATTTTCATTGCCATGTCTCATTACTCCTTAATGTTCGAGATTACTTTTTCTTACCCGGAAGGCCCGGGAATGTTTTGAATGGGTTGCCGCCGCCGAGGCCCGGCAGCCCGCCGCCAAGGCCCGGCAGGGATTTTGGCATTTCGGGCAAGGCACCTCCCTGCATCATGTCTTTCAAATCGGCTGGAATGGCGTTGGGGTCCATCGCGGCCAGTTCGGCCTGCATCTTTTCAAGTTCGGCTTGATCGGGCGCACCCCGCCCCCCCATCATCTTGCCGAGCAGGCCTTTGCCCTGGCCCATCTGTTTCATCATGGTGGCCATTTGCAGATGCATCTTGAGCAGGCGGTTGATTTCCTCAACCTTGGTGCCGGAACCCGCCGCCACACGCCGCTTGCGCTTGGCATCCATAACCTTGGGATTGCGCCTCTCATAGGGCGTCATCGACGAGATGATCGACACCTGGCGTTTCAGCACGCCATTGTCGAGGGCCGCGCCATCCATCTGCTTCTTGATCTTGCCCATGCCGGGCAGCATGTTCATCATGCCCGCCATGCCGCCCATCTTCTGCAATTGCTTGAGCTGCTCGGCCAAGTCATCAAGATCGAAGGCGCCCTTCTTCATGCGCTCGGCGATCTTGCGGGCCTTCTCATGGTCAATATCCATGGCGGCGCGTTCGACAAGGCTTACCACGTCGCCCATGCCCAGAATGCGGCCCGCTATGCGCGAGGGGTGGAAATCTTCAAGGCCTTCGAGCTTTTCGCCGGTGCCCATCAGCTTGATGGGCTTGCCGGTGACAGCGCGCATGGAAAGGGCGGCACCGCCACGGCCATCGCCATCGATGCGGGTGAGCACGATGCCGGAAATGCCGATCTTCTCATCGAAGGCGCGGGCGAGGTTTACGGCGTCCTGACCGGTGAGCGCATCAGCGACAAGCAGGGTTTCATTGGGTTTGCAGATATCGCGCACGGCGGCGGCTTCAGCCAGCAGCTCTTCATCAATGTGAAGGCGGCCCGCTGTATCGAGCATCACGACATCGAAGCCGGATTTCCGCGCTTCCGACATGGCGCGC
>JANMHO010000380.1:0-13570 GCA_031375195.1 Rhodobiaceae bacterium | reverse complement strand
ACAGTGGTCATCACTTCCTGTGGCGCGCCATCCTGAATTTCTTCAACTTCTTGCCCCGTCGTCAACGGTTGCAGCGCCAATTTCTGTTTGGCCGGAGCCTCCACAGCACCGGTTTGCGGCGCCTTGCCGAGTTGTCCCTTCAACTGCTTGACCGCGAATGTAAGCTCTTCCACTTGCCCAACCAGCATCCGCATCTGCTCTTCCATCTGGTTGAGGCGGCCAGAGAGCTCTTCGGCGGTTTGCCCTAGAACGGGGGAAGCAAGCGCCGTTCCCATAAAGAGAACAGCGATGAAAAACGGCTTGAGGGATTTCGACATGTCTTTGACCAATGCAGTGCCAGCGGAGTCCAATTATCAGTGTAAACGGCAACTTGGCCTGAATCAGGGTGAAATTGAGGCTTCCCAAGAAATGGTAAATGGAAAGTCTGGCACTGTTGCCAGACTGCCACATTTATCGCCAGCTTATGAAGCGCCGCTGGTAATGACAGTGACCGCGCGCCGGTTCTGCGTCCAGCATTGCTCGGCATCACACAGGGCGGCAGGCCGTTCCTTGCCATAGGCGATGGAGGAGATGCGCTTGGGGTTCACCCCTTGCGCAATCAGGAATTCCCGGGTCGCTGTCGCGCGCCGTGCTGAAAGGGCAATATTGTATTCCCGCGTTCCGCGCTCATCTGAATGGCCTTCCACCTGGATCATCACATTGGAATATTGCTGCAGCCAGGCGGCTTGCTTGGTCAGGATTTCCGTGCCTTCAGGCGTCAAGTCCGACTGGTCAACGACGAAATAGATGCGGTCGCCGACGACGAGTTCAAATTCCTTGATCGAGCCAGGCGCGGCCTGGCCAGCGCCGCCGCCATCGGCACCCAGGTCAGGCGTGTTCTTTTTCGAACACGCCGCCAGCGCCAGAAAACAGCAGCAAGCCACGGCAATTTTGAAACCAGCCAACCGACCCATCATATCATCCCACTCCTCGAACCGTCCTGGCCAAGCTGCGTCCCTGCAACTTTTCCCGGAACACGTAAAATCAATCATCGGCTCAAAGCTTGCCGACCAGTTAAAAAACTCTTCCCGCATTGTGAAGGCAGAGAGTTAACAAATCCTCACCGGCTAAATCACGAATTTCGACGATGGCGCGATAAGTTACGGCTCATAACTCCGCCAGCACGGCGATTTTGTGGCCAACCCGGCCTTAATTCAGGCGCGGTGACCAGGCCGGATCAGAGCTAAAGCCCGGCGTCGGCACCTGTTGCTCATTATAGCCGGTGATGTCCACTGAAAAGAGCTGCGGGCCACCGTTCTCACCCTGGGAATCACGGAAAAACATGATGACCCGGCCATTTGGCGCCCACGTCGGCCCCTCATTGTGGAACCCTTCCGTCAATATGCGCTCACCCGATCCATCAGGCTGCATGACGCCAATCGAAAACCGGCCGCCGCCTTGCTTGGTGAAAGCGATGTATTTTCCATCGGGCGACCACACCGGCGTCGAATAGCGGCCATTGCCAAAGCTAATGCGGTTTTGCCCAGAGCCGTCCGCATTCATCACGTAAATTTGCTGGCTGCCGCCCCGGTCCGATTCAAATGTAATCTGCCCGCCGTCGGGTGAATAGCTCGGACCCGTATTGATGGCCGGCGTGTTGGTGATCTGGCGCAACTGCCGCGAACGCAAATCCATTTCGTAAATATTGGAGTTTCGTCCGTCAGCGGTAAGCAGGCTCATGATAACCCGCTGTCCATCAGGCGAATAGCGCGGCGCGAAACTCATGTTGGCGAACTCGCCGACAATTTCGCGCTGCTGCGTTTCAATATTGTAGAGATAGACGCGGGGCGTTCCCTCGCCAATCGCCATGAAGGTGATCTCCTGGCTGTTGGGCGAGAAGCGCGGCGTCACCACAATTTCCCCGCCATCCGTCAGTGTGCGGACATTAAATCCGTCCTGGTCCATCACGGCGAGTTTCTTGATGCGCCGGTCCTTGGGGCCAGCCTCGTCGACAAAAACAATGCGCGTGTCAAAATATCCATCAATGCCGGTCAGCGCCTTGTAGATGACATCCGATGCGAGATGCCCGATGCGCCGCATGTTTTTGGCGGATGTCGTAAATTGTTGGGCCGCGATTTGCTGCTGCGAGTTGACATCAAACAGCTTGAACTCAACCCGAAGCTTTCCGCCTTCAACATAGACCTGGCCCGTCACCAGGGCCTTGGCCTGAACCTGTTTCCAATCCACAAAGCGCGGTTCCTGATTGAAATCAGATATCTGCTCAATAAAAGAGTCTTGCGGCAGAGTGACGAAGTAGCCCGAGCGATTGAGATTGTTGCTGATTACTTCACCAAGTGTGACCCCTGCCTCTTCCGCCCCCTCTCCTGTCAAAAATGGCGTAATGGCTATCGGCAGCGGATTGATCCGGCCGCCTGACACGTCAACTTCGAGGGCAGAGCCAGGTTGCGGCATCGCCATCAGAAACAGGCAAGATAATACAAGAAAGCATGTGCGGAGCATTTACAATTCCATTGTGATCAGGTTCCAAACATCATGTTTGGATTGAAGTTTATTGTGATGTCTTTCCAGATATCAAATTTCTCACGAGGCAGAAAGTCATAAAGCTGGCATTCCATAACTGCTGAAACAGCAGACTGTGCCGTTGCTGCGAATATGGGGTCAGGGTTTGGATTCAAGACCTGCGGTGAACCCGCCACGCTGCCATCTTGATTGAGAAAGAATTTTACCTTCACCGTAATATTGGCTTCGCGGGCGCCTGCCGGAACTGACCAGCACTGCGTAAGCCGCTGCCGCAACGCGTCAACAAGTGTTGCCGCCAAAGCATCATCCGTGCCCTGGGCATCGGCTTCCGCCAATTCCGGCGCGCCTGCTTCTTCCGCAGGCTGTTGCGGCGCGGTCTTCTCCGTATCTTCCTTGTTCAGGAACGCCGCGATGTCGTCCAGCTTCAGCTCAGGCTTTTTCTTATCCGGCTTCTTCTTTTCCGCTTTCTTTTCCGGCTTCACTTCTGCTTTCTTGACTTCTTCCTTGGGCTTGGGTTTTTCCTCAACCTTCTTGATAAGGGCCTCCAGGGGGTCAGGATCAAGTGGCTTGGGTTCCTCCTTCTTTGGCTTGTCCGGCTTTGGCGCTTCCGGTGGCGGCGGGGCGACAGGCTCCTTGGCGGCAGTCTTTATCTCAGGCGCAACCTTGGGCGCCGGATCAACCTTCTTCACCTCTTCAACTTTTTTCGGCGCAACCTTCTTCTCTGGCGGAGCGTCAACCTTGGCCGTTGCCTTGCGCTTGGACTCGTCCGTGATCTGGGAAATATCAACCTCGATCGCATCCTGCGGCTTAACTTTGAATTCCTCCGGATTGGGCAGCACCACAAGCGCCGCGACAAGGATCGCGCCATGCAAGACAAAGGATGCGATGAGGCTCTTGCGCATGCCTAGTTGGGTGCCCCCGCCTTCTTGTCGATGTTGCCGGTGACCAAGCCAATCTTGCGGTAGCCGGCGCTGTTGAGAAGGCCCATCACTTCCATTACCGAGCCATAGTCAACATTGGTATCGGCCCGCACAAATATCTGCTCTTCATTGCCGTTCTTGGCGATGGCCAAAAGCTTGGGCGCAAGCTCGGCCAGCGGAATGAGTGTTTCCTGCAAATAGATTGTCTTGTCCGCCTGCACCGTCACGTAGAGCGGCTCCGTATTGCTGTCGAGCTGTTTGGCCTCGGTCTTCGGCAGTTCAATGGGAACGCCAACCGTCATCAAGGGGGCCGCCACCATGAACACGATAAGCAGCACCAGCATCACATCCACCAGGGGTGTCACGTTGATCTCGCTCATCACGCCAGCCGATGATGCGCGCCGCCTGGAATTGCGCCGCGTGTAACCAGTTCTTCCGCTGCCTGCCGATGCACCCATGCCTAAACCCGTTCATCCAGCTGACGCGATATGATCGCGGAGAATTCATCGGCGAAATTTTCCAGACGCATGCCAATCCTGGCCGCGTCGGAGGAATACATATTGTAGAAGATTGTCGCTGGTATGGCGGCCAAAAGACCGATGGCCGTGGCAAACAGCGCTTCTGCGATGCCAGGCGCCACCACCGCGAGGTTGGTGTTCTGCGAATTGGCGATGGCTTGAAAAGACACCATGATGCCCCAGACCGTTCCAAACAATCCAATAAAGGGTGCTGCCGAACCCGTCGTTGCCAGAAACAACAGCCGCGATTCAATTGTGCTCATCTCTTTCTGGATTTGCACATCAACCACCTTCTCGATGCGCTTCTGCACGCCCTGGAAGCCGGCCCGCAGGGCCGCATCCTGGCTGCGCTTCCATTCCCGCATCGCCGCCATGAAGATCGCCGCAAGCCCCAGGTTGGGCCGTGTGCCCAACGCCAGATAGAGGTCTTCGAGTGATTGGCCCGACCAGAAGCTTTGCTCAAACCGGTCATTGGCCGAATTCATGCGGCGCACCGCGAAATATTTTTCGATGATCACGCCCCAGCACCAGACAGATGCAAACGCCAAACCAACCATCACCAGAAACACCGGCCAACTCGCCTGCATCACCAGATGCCACAGCGAAATCTGTCCCGGCTGTGCGACTGTATCGATAATTACTGGATCCATGCCAATTTCCCAACCATCGGAACCCGCGCCCGAACCCCGTTGCCCCACTGCCCGGCGTCCTGAAACAGGTTAATTCTGTCGAAACTGCGGCGATTCGCAGGTTTTCGGCGGCCTCAACCCAGGCACCCAGTCCAAATGCCTGTTTTATGGTTAAGTTTGGGTTAATTATTTGATTCAACACGGGAAAGAAACCGCTTTGACATGTCTGGCGGGATGCGCTTGGGCTTTCCGTCAGCATCGATCAGCGCAACGGTCACTTTCGCTTCAAACAATTTTTCTCTTCCCCGCTTGATCTGTTGCACCAGTTCCATCCGCGCGCCAGCGTACTCGATAAACCGTGTCTCAACGTCCAGCACATCATCAATCGTCGCTGGTTTAAAAAAATCACAAACCATTCGCCGCACCACAAAACTTGCCGTGCCATGCAACTCGTTGTGATGAACACCCAGCAGCCGCAAACAGTCCGACCGCCCCCGCTCGCAGAATTTCAGATAATTGGCGTGATACACCACGCCGGAAAAATCCGTGTCCTCGTAGTAGACACGAACCGGCAGAATGTGAATCTGCCCCTCAATGCGGCCCGCCAGCTCAGTCATCAACATCATCCAGCGGCAGAATGCCTTGCATGATTTCAGGCCGCTGCGGCACGGCAAGCCCCAGATGCTTGAAGGCATGCGGCGTTAAAACCCGCCCGCGTGATGTGCGGTTGAGAAAACCGATCTGCAGCAAATAGGGCTCAACAATATCTTCAACCGCATCGCGGGATTCTGAAAGGGAAGCTGCTATCGTATCAATGCCAACCGGCCCGCCGCCAAAATTATGGGCAATGCAGGTGAGGTAGTTATGATCCAGCATGTCCAGCCCGCGTTTATCGACATCGAGATTGCTCAAGGCTTTGTCGGCAGAGAGAGCGTCAACTTGGCGGTCCCCCGCCACCGAAGCAAAATCCCGCACGCGGCGCAAAAGCCTTCCTGCGATGCGGGGAGTTCCGCGTGAGCGCTTGGCGATTTCCCGCGCCCCGTCTTCGGTGATGGCAACCTTCATCACCCGCGATCCCCGCTTTACAATATCGAGCAGTTCTTCCTCGTTGTAAAAATCCAGCCGCACAGGAATGCCAAACCGGTCCCTGAGCGGCGTCGTCAAAAGCCCCGTGCGCGTGGTGGCGCCAATCAACGTGAACTTGGCGAGATCAATCCGCACCGAGCGCGCCGCCGGCCCCTCGCCGATGATCAGGTCAAGCTGATAATCCTCCATGGCTGGATAGAGAATCTCCTCCACCGCCGGAGACAACCGGTGAATCTCGTCAATGAACAGAATATCCCGGTCCTCCAGATTGGTGAGCAAGGCGGCGAGATCACCAGCCTTGGCAATCACGGGACCAGAAGTAGCGCGAAAATTAACCCCCAATTCCCGCGCCATAATTTGCGCCAGCGTCGTCTTTCCAAGCCCCGGCGGCCCCGCAAACAACACATGGTCCAGCGCTTCGGAACGCGACCGCGCCGCCTCGATAAACACCCGCAAGTTCTGCTTGACCTTGGTCTGCCCCACAAACTCGCTCAGGTTCTGCGGCCGCACATGGGAGTCAACCTGGTCTTCAGGTCTTCCATCACGGTTTATGAGGCGTTGACTCATGACAGCGCCAATTCCTTCAACGCCTGCCGGATCAATTTCTCCGTCGGCTGATCATCACCATTTTTCCGCATGGCGCTAGCAACAGCGACCCCGGCTTGCGACTGCCCATACCCCAGATTAACCAGCGCCGACACCGCATCCGATGCAGCGGTGGGACGGGCGCCATCAAGATCAGCTTGCAACTTCGACAATGAAACATCAGAGGCAGAAAACGCCGGAACCTTGTCCTTCAATTCCAGCACAATACGCTCGGCTAGTTTTTTGCCCACACCTGGTGCGCGCCCGATCATCGGCTTGTCCTGCAACGCTATGGCATTGCCAATTTCGGCGGCAGAAAGCGTGGAAAGAATGGCCAGCGCCACCCGCGTCCCCACCCCCTGCACCGTTTGCAAAAGCCGGAACCACTCCCGCTCAACAACTGATGCAAACCCCACCAGCCGGATCATGTCCTGGCTCACCAGCATTTCCGTATGCAGTTCCGCAAACTCGCCAACCGACGGCAAGGCGCTCAAAGTCTTGGACGAACAAAACACATGATACCCCACGCCCGAAACATCGATGATCAGCCAATCCGCGCCAAAACTATCAATCCGGCCCTTCAGTTTTCCAATCATGTCTGCTTTCTGGTGCGCGTGTGATTCACGGCATTAACCCTTAGCACCGGTAAAGAACAAGTCAAGAACGCGCCAATTTCCTGGCGAGCGTCTGAACACCCCTGTGATGGGCATGGCAAATGGCTATCGCCAGCGCATCGGTTGAATCCACTGACTTCATTTCTGCCCGTGGCAGCAAAATCTTGACCATGTGCTTCACCTGGTCCTTCTCCGCATGCCCCGCTCCCACTACGGATTTTTTCACCACATTGGGCGCGTATTCAGAAACTGGAATGCCAGCCAGCGCCGGGGCCAGCATGGCGGCTCCCCGCGCTTGCCCAAGCTTCAAAGTCGCCCGCGGATCCTTATTGACGAAGGTCTCCTCGATGGCCGCTTCATCCGGTGAATACCGCGCCAGAATGTCCGCAAGCTGCGTGTGAATTTGCAGCAGCCGCGTGGCCAGCGGCGCATCCGCATCCGAGTGAACGCTGCCATCGGCCACATAGGAAAGCCGGGACCCCTCCGCCTCAATCACCCCCCAGCCCGTATTGCGAAGGCCCGGATCAATGCCGATGATGCGGACGTTAAGCACTCAACTTTGCCATCACGTCGTCGGGAATATCCGCATTGCTGAAAACCGATTGCACATCATCATCATCATCCAGCGCGTCAACCAGTTTCATGAGCGTCTCAGCTTTTTCCTGGTCAACGGGCGCCAAAGTTTGCGGCTTCCAGACGATCTTGACGCTTTCCGCATCGCCAAGCTTCTTGGCCAGGCTCGCAGAAACCTCGCCGATGTTTTCAAACGCGCAAGTGATCACATGGCCATGCTCATCAGACACGGCATCATCAGCGCCCGCGTCGATGGCGGCTTCCAGCAATGCATCAGCGCTCCCCTTGGAAGCCGGATAGGAAATTTCGCCCACTCTTGCGAACATGAAACTCACCGAGCCGGTTTCACCCAGATTGCCGCCAAACTTCGTGAACAACGCACGCACATTGCTGGCCGTGCGGTTGCGGTTATTGGTGAGCGCTTCGACAACAATGGCAACGCCACCCGGCCCATAACCCTCATAGCGCATCGGATCGAAATTCTCGGCGTCAACGCTTGAAGCCTTCTTGATGGCCCGCTCAATCGTGTCCCAGGGCATATTGCCCGCGCGCGCGTTTTGGACCGCAAGCCGCAGCCGCGAATTGGCCGCAGGGTCAGGGAGACCCGCCTTGGTGGCAACGGTGATTTCGCGGCCCAGCTTGGCAAAGGCATTGGAGCGCAGTTTGTCCTGCCGACCTTTGCGGTGCATGATGTTCTTATACTGTGAATGACCCGCCATAACGTCCTCAAACCCTGTTCTGGGCCATGGGTATAGCCGGGGGCAGCAGGTTTAAACAAGTCTCTGCCTGCCGTTTACCCAGCATTAACGACCTTCGTTCAACCTGCGTCAAGTATGTCACTGGAGTTTGCGTAATGGTCGGTAAGTTCAGCATGGTTGAAGAGTTCTCATTTTCAAACGAGGAAAATATCGGGGATGCCTGCATCGGCGCCCTGAGAAAGGTTCGAAACTTGGCCGACACCGCACCCATTGGCCGCCTCTTTGCGTCCATTGCCACCCTCGCTGAAAGCTCCAGTCAGATCAGCCGCTCGCTCGCTGATAATGATTTTGCCACCGCAGGCGAACTTTTGCAAAGCTATGCGGAACCGGCATCCATCGCCGAAACCTCAGAGCCCTTGCCGATGCATTTCAAGAAGCTTGGTTAATTCTTGATCCCGCGCAGCCGTTCGCTGCGGCGCCTGAGCATCTCGACAGCCAGCAGCATGGTCGTTGAAAACACGATGAGCACGCTCGCCGCCGCTGTAATGGTGGGCGAGATCAATTCGCGGATGCCCGAGAACATTTGACGCGGCAGCGTGTTCTGTTCCGGCCCCGCGATGAAGATGATCACGATCACCTCGTCAAATGAAATGACGAAGGCAAACAGCGCGCCCGAAATCATGCCAGGCAGAATGAGCGGCATCACCACACGGAAAAATACCGTCTGCGGCGATGCGCCAAGCCCCGCTCCCGCCCGCATCAGCGTTCGGTCAAAGCTGGCCAAAGTCGCCGTAACCGTGATCACCACAAAGGGTGTCGCAAGCGCCGTGTGCGCCAGGACAAGTCCAACGATTGTCCCCGTCAGGCCCCACCGCGCATAAAAGAAAAACATGCCAAGCGCGGCGATGATGACCGGCACGATCATCGGCGAAATCAGGATGGCCATGATGGTGGCGCGCCCCGGAATATTTCCCCGCGCCAGCCCAAGGGCCGCCAGGGTGCCAAGCGTGGTCGCCAGCACTGTTGTGGACAACGCCAGTATCACGCTCAACCGCAATGCGTTCTGCCAGCGCGGATTGGTGAAGAAATCATCATACCATTTCAGCGAAAACCCCGGCATCGGATAGCTGAAGAATGTTTCCGAATTGAACGACAAGGGCATGATTGCCAGAATGGGCGCGATCAAGAACAGCAACACCAGCCCGACGAAAAACCGCAAAGCCCAGTGGCTGATTTTTTCCGATGTGGTGAGATAGGCTGGAAGGGCCATGGCGCTAACCCAACTTCAGCTTGTCGATGCCGACAAGCTTGTTATAGACATAGTAGAGAATGAGCGTCGCGATCAGCAACACGGTGCCAAGGGCTGCGGCCTTTCCCCAATTGTTTTCTGAATTCATTGCGCTGTCAATAAAACCCGAAATCATGTTGTCCGTCGGCCCGCCCACAAGGGCTGGCGTGATGTAGTACCCCAAACACAAAATGAATGTGAGCAGACAGCCAGCCGCCACGCCCGGCAGTGTTTGCGGCATGTAGACCCGTACAAAAGCATAAGCCGGTTTTGCACCCAAAGATTTGGCCGCCCGCATATATGTTGGCGAAATCGTCTTCATCACCGAATAAATCGGCAGCAGCGTAAACGGCAGCTGGATATGTGTCATGGCTAGAACCGTGGCAAACCGAGTCTTGAAAAGTGCAGGCTCGCCATCCATCAAACCAAGAGCATTGAACAGATAAGTCACCCCACTCACCGAAAGAAATTGCGTCACCACCCCCCCATCCTGCAGCAGGATTGACCATGCCGTGGTGCGCACCAGCAGTGATGTCCAGAACGGCAGCAGCACCAGTATCATCAACAGGCTCGCCGTCTTCTGCGGCAGCGTGGCCAGCATATAGGCCACGGGATAGCCAAGAACGAGAGTGAGCAACGTCACCAGCAAGCTGATGCCAAGGGTGCGTTTCAATATTTGCACATAGATGGCGCGGTCATTGGAAACGCTCTCAAGGCTTCCGTCGGCGCCCTGTTTCACGTCCAGTACATTCAGCAGATAAAATGGGGTGAATGTTGCCGAAGCCCGCTTGATTGTGGCCCAGGTGTTGATGTCTCCCCAAACCGGATCAAGGCCGATGACAACTTCTTTCCAGGGGCCGGTCTCCATCTTGTCAAGCTTGCGCGCCGTCACCGTTACTTTTGATTTCAGTGATGGAATTTCGTAGTTGAGGCGTTTGCCAATGAGGGCGGATTGTTTGGTCCTGTGCGCCGCTTTCATATCTGCGGCAAACGCCGCAAAAGCGTCTTCACCGGGCAACGCCTTGCCGTCCCAATCCTTGAGGATGGCAACGGTCAATGGCATGTGCTCGCTCACATCGGGGTCATAAAACGCATTGGTCAGCATCGAGCCGATGGGAGCTACAAAGGTCAAAACGATAAACAGGAACAGCGGCGCAATAAGGCCAATGGCTTTGATCTGTTCACGCCGCATCGTCTGCTGAAGCTTCTGCTTCAGCGGCGTGCCATCGGCCGCGCGCATGATATCATCCGTCATCAACAGTGCCTCATCGCCGGAAACAATCAGGGCGGAGGTTTCCCTCCGCCCCGCTGAATATTACTTCGCCAACCAGGCGTTGAAGCGCTCTTTCAACTGGTCCTTGTTGTCAGCCCAGAACTGCGGGTCAACATTGAAGGCGGTCTTCAGGTTATCCGGAGCCGTGGGGAGGTTTGGCACTGTATTTGGATTCACGTTGGGAATTGCATCCATGTTGGCAGGGCCGTAGGCGATATGGTTGGTCTGCTCGGCTTGCGGGCCAGCGCCCGAAGCAAATGCCACAAAGCGATAGGCCTCTTCAAGCTTTGGCGTGCCTTTGGTGATCGCCCACCAGTCCCAATCCAGGCCCTGATGGTCCCAAACGATCTTGAATGGCTTGCCGTCCTTGTCGATGGCAGCCTGGAGACGGCCGTTCCACGCAGACGTCATGACAACCTGGCCATCGGCCAAGAGCTGTGGAGCCTGGGCGCCAGCTTCCCACCAGACAACTTCCGACTTGATTGTATCAAGCTTGGCAAATGCCCGGTCCACGCCTTCTGGTGTCGCCAGAACCTTGTAAACATCTTCCTTGGCAACGCCATCGGCAATGAGCGCCCATTCCATGTTCACATCAGGGTTTTTCCAGAGGCCACGCTTGCCGGGAAACTTTGCGAGATCAAAGAAGTCATTGATCGTCGTTGGGCCCTCGGGCAGCTTTGAAGTGTCATAGCCAAACACTGTGCCATAGACGATGGTGGGTACAGCGCATTCCAGGAGATCGCCGCCGATGAATTTTGATTTGTCGAGGCCGAGCTTGGCCCAGTCAATGGTCTCAAGCGCGCCCTCAGCACAACCTTGCAAGCCAGTTGCGGTATCAACGTCAATCACGTCCCAGGTAATGGCATTGGCTTCCACCATGGCTTTGATCTTGGCCACTTCGCCGTTGTATTCGGCTTCAGTCACTTTGTTGCCAGCTGCATTGTAGGGCTCATAATAAGCCTTGCGCTGGCTTTCCGAATAGGCGCCGCCCCAGGAAACAACCGTAAGCTCATCGCCAGCCCGCGCTGACGCTGCAAATGCGGTTCCTGCCAAGAGCGCAGCACCCAGTAGAATTGTAAGTTTCTTCATGTAAAGTCCTCCAAATGCTCCGGAAAATCGGCTGAAAATAGCGTTTTGGAGATAACGGCCAGTCTTCGCAGACGCCCTGCTTTTCAGCTGGCGTTCCCACTACGGCAAACCACGACGTCCTCCCTGTGCACGACCCTGCTGACTTGGGCAAGCGCTGCCACAACCCTGCGGGCAGCCCCTGCGTCTGTTCTTATTTCAAGATCTTGGGAGGGATACTAAGCACAGCCACGCCAAAGGTCACAAGATTTTTTTTGATCCGATGGCGGAATATTTGTCATGTCACCAGAACTCTATTTCCACCTGGCTCAGTCTTCCGCCAATCCGGATTGGCGACACCTTTAATGCAAGTCCGGTCTTGTCGTCCGTCTCAACCGCCACGCCACACACCGTGGCTGGTCCGTCGGCGGGTTTGAATTTTTCAACCGGTAGTTTGCGCTGGAAGCGCTGCAAGGGTTCGGCCTTGTCCATGCCAATGACGGAATCATAATCGCCGCACATGCCCGCATCCGTCATGTAGGCCGTGCCGCCCGGCAAAATCTGGTGGTCAGCGGTCGGCGTATGCGTGTGAGTGCCAACAACCAGGCTGGCCCGGCCATCCGCAAAATGCCCCATCGCCATTTTTTCCGATGACGCCTCGCCGTGGAAATCAAGCAGAATGGCATCGCAGTCGCGCCCCAAGTGGCACTGGTCAAGCGCGCGCGAAACGGCTGGAAATGGATCATCCAGCATCGGTTCAATCATCACGCGGCCCATGGCGTTCATCACCAGCACCCGCTGTCCGGAAGGCGTCACCACCATGGCTGTGCCAGCCCCCGGACATCCCGCCGGCCAATTCAAGGGCCGAATGAGATTTGGTTCCCGCTCGATGAACACCAAAGCCTCGCGCTGGTCAAAAGCATGATTGCCAAGGGTCACCACATCAGCCCCGCATTCGCGCAGCTTCTGATACATGTCCAGGCTGATGCCAAAGCCATGCGCGGCGTTTTCACCGTTCACAACAACAACATCAGGCTTATAGCGTTCGCGCATAATGGGCAATTCCCGGCAGACCGCCTCGCGCCCCGTCTTGCCCACCACATCGCCCAGAAATATCAACCGCATTTAAAAGTCTCGCGTTCAGTCATTATCCAATCCAGCGGTTGATCATGTTCATCGCGTGGCACCTCTTCCACTTCTTGCCCAGAATAGGCAACACCAATGGCGGTAACTTTTTTGAGGCCACGCAGTTTCGCCAGCGTGCGGTCATAAAATCCCCCGCCATAACCCAGGCGAAACCCGCGCGCATCATAGGCCAGCATGGGCACCAGCAGCACATCGGGCAAAACCTCAGGCGAGGTATCGGGCGGAATTTGAATATCCCACAACCCCGAAACCAAAGCCTCGCCTGGCGCCCAGCGGCGAAAGATCAATGGCTGCTCCTTGCCCACGACGACCGGCAAGGCCATGACCCAGCCCTCCGAAGCCAATCGCCCTAAAAGCTCAAGCACCGAAATTTCACTGAGATAGGGATGAAAGCCAGACACGATCCCGCTTTTCAATCCAGGCGGCAATCCGCGTGCGGCCATGGCCTTGCCCACTTCTGCCCCAACTTGCGCATGGATGGAGTTTCGGTTTTGTGAAGCCTTGCTGCGCGCCAGGCGTTTTAGTTCAGCAAGACTCATCGATATCCTTAATTCAAAGCGGCGAGCCACCATAAGCCGTGGGAACTGACGATCCCGGGTCCCTACTCACGTAGGTGGGCGCCGTTTAAGCCGGACCACGGTCCAGCCCAGGGACA
>JANMHO010000240.1:0-5773 GCA_031375195.1 Rhodobiaceae bacterium | reverse complement strand
CTGGACGCCGTGTTCGAAATATTCAAGCGCGAGGGCAAGGGCGTGCTGGTCTATTTGCAGGAGGGAACGGCGGGCGTTCCGGCGAGCCAGCTTTCGGCGGAAAAATCCGGCAGCGCCGCCAGCCGGGCGCGCACCTGGCTGGACATTGGCCTTGGCGCGCAAATCCTCCGCGATCTCAGTGTCAGTTCAATCCGGCTCATCTCCTCCAGCAACCGGCACTACGTCGGCCTCTCAGGCTTTGGCATCGAGATCGCGGAAACGATCCGGCTGGAACATTAAGCCGCTGGCTGGGGATCGCCGGCGATGTGGCGGCCTGCGGCCAGCCAGTTGGCAAAGGCTGGCTCCTGTTTCGCGGCCTGGCTCACATAGAGTGCGAGATCCTCGGCGTGGAAGACATCCCGCCAGCGGCCACTCTCGGCCTTGTTGAAGAAGCGATCCGCTCCATTGTCGAACAGGGCCATGACGTTTGGCATCAAGTCCCTGCCCTGTTTCTTCATGGTTTCGAATGTGGCTGCTTTGACGAGGGCCGGCCAGGTTTCCTCATCGACTGCAATCTGCAGAAAGCTGGCAACGCGGCGCATCTCGCCGGAAAGATCGTGCTTGAGGTCGGCATAGTGAACCAACAGAAGATTGGGGCTTTCGCGCTCGGCCCAATAGGTGTGGTGGAAATCGAAAAATGGCAGATTGAGGTAGCCCGTGGTTTGGCCGGGCAGGTGCGATTGGGTGAGCCAGAGATGGAAGAATTCGGCTGGGTTTGGAGGAATTGATGGAAACGGCTTGGCGATATCGGGATCATCAAGCCCGACTTTGCTGAAACGGTCGATAATTTCCGGCAGGAGGCCCAGGCCGTGATTGTGGTAGGACAGGCAGGCATCGCGGCCATCACGGGCCACGTGAATGTAGCGGGTATCCTTGAAAATCGGCAGGCCATCGAAAGGAAGATGGGTCTTGACCGCTCTGCGGTGTGTCTGCGCAGCCAGAACCCCGTTGATCTCATCCGTCGTGGCGGCAATCCGCATGTCATACCAGGGCGATAATTTCGACACCGGACGGGGCTCAGCGGACTGGAAAATCAGCAGATTGACGATCCGCTGCATCCAGGTCGTGCCGCATTTCGGATAGGTGGCAACGACGATGTCGCCTGCCCTCGGCTGATAGGCCAGCCAGCGGCGGCTGTCGACCGACCAGGTCCGGTATTCCTTCAAGGCTTGGCGCATGAGCATGGAACAATTCCCTTCGTTCCCATGGTAACATTGGAAAGCGCTTTGTCCACGCCAATCCTGCGCTGTTGTGGCGACGATCGCCCTGGGGGAGTAGCGAACAGGGTTTGTTTCCGCTAACAAATCATCATGCCCCCTTTGCGCCCCACGCTTTATCCCCTTCCGCTGATTGGCTGGCGGGAGCGGGTTTATTTGCCGGGGCTGGCGCTGGGGCCCTTGATCGCCAAGGTTGACACGGGCGCGCGCACCGCCGCGCTGCACGCGGAAGATATCGTGATCCGGGGCCACAAGGTCCGGTTCTGTGTTCCCAATGGGGAGGCCACGCATTTCTATGAATTGCCCATCAAGGGCCAGCGCCGGGTGAAAAGCACCAGTGGGCACAGCGAAATGCGGGCCGTGGTGGAAACGATGATTGAAATAGGCGGTGTCAAGTTCTCCGCCGAAATCACCTTGACCGACCGCACCGACATGGGCGTTCCGATGCTGCTGGGCCGCGCCACCATTCGCGGGCGCTTCATTGTCCACCCCGGCAGCTCTTATCTGGTTTCGCGCATCAAACGGAAACGCCTATGAAAATCGCCCTGCTCACCCGCAACCCGAAACTCTTTTCGCATCAGCGCCTGATGGAATGCGCGGTGGCGCGCGGCCATGAGATCGTGCCGATAGATTACCTGCGCTGCTATATGAACATCACATCGCGGAAGCCGGAGCTGCGCTACCTCGGCGAAAAGCTTTCGGGCTTCGACGCGGTGATCCCGCGCATTGCGGCTTCGCACACGTTTTATGGCCTGGCGGTTTTGCGGCAATTCGAGATGATGGGGGTCTATCCCCTGAATGAGTCGGTGGCCATCGGGCGCTCGCGCGACAAGCTGAGAAGCCTGCAAATTCTTTCGCGCGAGGGTGTGGGCATGCCGGTCACCGCCTTCGCCAAGGACACCTCGCGCACCCATGAGGTTCTGGAAATTGTGGGCGGCGCGCCGGTTGTCATCAAATTGCTGGAAGGCACGCAGGGCATTGGGGTGGTTCTGGCGGAGACAGAGAAATCCGCCAAGTCCGTGGTTGACGCATTCAATGGCGTGAATGTCGCCATCATGGTGCAGGAGTTCATCCAGGAGTCCGAGGGGAGGGATATCCGGGCTTTCGTTGTCGGCAGGCGGGTGGTGGCCACGATGGAGCGAACCGGCGCGAAGGGGGATTTCCGCTCGAACCTGCACCGGGGCGGCAGCGCCGCAAAGGCGATCCTCTCACAGGTCGAGCGCTCCACCGCCCTCAAGGCCGCCAAGGCGATGGGGCTCAATGTGGCGGGCGTTGACATGCTGCGGTCGAAGCGCGGGCCAGTGGTGATGGAGGTGAATTCCTCGCCGGGGCTTGAAGGCATTGAAAAAACCACCGGCATTGATGTGGCCAAATCCATAGTTGAGTTTTTGGAAAAGAACGCAAAACCCAACAAGACCGGCACGCGGGGCAAGGGATGACGGCTTTCAGCATTGGCGACTTCAGTGTTCCGGCGGGCGGGCGCAAGACCGTGGAGCTTCCCATCAGTGTCCTGGCCAACCACACGCCAGTCAACCTGCCGGTTCATGTGGTCCATGGGCAGGAACCGGGGCCGGTGCTGTTTATCTCAGGCGCCGTCCATGGCGACGAAATACTGGGTGTCGAAATTGTGCGGCGGGTGGTGGATCACCAGGCGCTGGCGAAACTTGCCGGAACGCTGCTGGCGGTGCCCATCGTCAACACATTCGGTTTTCTCAACCACTCGCGCTACATGCAGGACAGGCGCGATCTCAACCGTTCGTTTCCAGGCTCGGACCGGGGCTCGCTGGCAAGCCTGCTGGCGGACATGTTCATGAGGGAAGTGGTGCAGCGCTCGCATTACGGCATCGACCTGCACAGTGCCGCCCTGCACCGCTCCAACCTGCCGCAAATCCGCATTGCGCCCGATGAGCCGGAGCTGCTGGAACTCGCCAGGAATTTCGCGCCGCCGGTCATCCTGGTTTCCAAGCTGCGTGAGGGAACACTGCGCCAATGCGCCCGGGACAAGGGCGTGAAGGTTTTGCTCTATGAGGCGGGAGAAGCCCTGCGCTTTGACGAAGCGGCAATCGAAACGGGCGTTTCAGGGGCTTTGCGCGTGATGGCCGGCCTTGGCATGATTTCACTTGAGGCCAGGGACATGAAAGCCCGCCGTGTTTCAATCTCGCAATCCAGCTCCTGGCTTCGCGCCCCCGAGGGCGGAATTTTGCGCAGCGCCCTGCAGATCGGCGCAAAGGTTTCCAAGGGCCTGCACCTCGGCGAGATATCAAATCCGCTTGGCGACATGAGCGTAGCTGTCATTTCCGACGATGATGGCATCGTCATCGGGCGCACGAATTTGCCCATCGTCAACCGGGGCGACGCGCTGTTTCATGTGGCAAGAATGAAGAAACCCGAAACCGCGCAGGCACCGCTGTTTGACGAGGACGAGATTATCTGAGGGCTGGAACGCGATCAGTTTGGTTGACTCGCCCGAACCAGCTTTCACGCAACAACCCGTTCAGCATTCACCTTCGCCCGTGGCCTCCATGCCATGGGGTATTGTGATCGCGGCGGCTGTTCCGGTTTTTGACCCGGAGCGGGCCTCCCGGTCCTGGCGAATTGCCGCTGCCATCGCCAGAGGCAATGTTGCCGACAGCGCCAGTTTAGCCCTATGGTAGTTTTTCGGGCCGGATACCCGATGGATGCCGCATGGAGGTGATGCCATGGTGCCTGCAAAACGACTATCGCTGCTTGTGCTGTTCATGTTGTGCTTCGCCACGATGACAAGCGCCCCGTCAACGGCAAGCGATTTGACTGAAGCCTTGAAGGCAAGAGACGTGGCCCAAGTCCGCAGTCTTCTCGCGGCAGGTGCTGATGTGAATGAAAAGGTCCGCGGCGACTACCCTCTCAATATCGCCGCGGTTTTTGGGCCTGCCGAAATGGTTTCAGTTCTTCTTGAGGCGGGATCAGACATCGAGAAGCCGGGCCGTGATGGCTTGCATCCGCTGCACAACGCGGCCTTAGCAGGACGGGTGGAAATTGTGGCACTCCTGATTGGTAAAGGGGCGGCGGTCAATTCCAGGGATAATCAGGGCCGCACTCCACTACTGAGTTTCGCTGCGTCCGCCGGGAGCGCCATTGATATCCCAAAAATGCTCCTCGCTGCCGGAGCTGATCCGGAAATCGAAGAAACGGTCGATCAATTGCGCGCCCTCGACTTTACCGCAATTAACGGAGAGGTAGAATTGGCCAAACTCCTGTTGTCCGCCGGTGTCGATGTCAATCACAGACAAGGCGGCTTCTGGGGCGAGACGGCGCTCATGCACGCCGTCTTTCATGACCGCCGAGAGACTGTACGACTGCTCATTGCCCATGGCGCAGACGTCAATCTGGCCAACAAGCAAGGCCAGAGACCGATGTACTTTGCCAAAGGGAAACCTGAGATGCAACAGCTGTTGATCGAGGCCGGAGCGAAGTGACGGCCTCTCCAACCTGGCGCGCTTCCCGGCAAGCCGGAATCGGTTTGCCGAAAAGGAATCGCCCTAGCTTCCCGCCACATGGCTGTAGGCGGCGGCGCCCCAGACTTTCTTGACCTGGGCGTCGCGGCCGCAGGCTTTGCGGTAGCGTTCGTAGGCATCAGATTGCTTGATGTAGCCGAAGCGCGTGAGCACCCGGTTTTCGCCGAGGTGATAATTCTGGTGATAGTCTTCGGCCATGGTGAAGGTTGTTGCCGCTCGCACCGGGGTTACAATTTTTTTGCCCAAAGCTTTCCCGGCTTCGGCTACGGCTTTTTCTGCTGCGGTCTTTTGGTCAGCACTGGTGGTGAAGACCTCGGACTTGTAGCTCTCGCCGCGATCAC
Organism: Rhodobiaceae bacterium; assembly: GCA_031375195.1. Classification (GTDB taxonomy): domain Bacteria; phylum Pseudomonadota; class Alphaproteobacteria; order Rhizobiales; family Aestuariivirgaceae; genus Aestuariivirga. The sequence continues at coordinate 682 of JANMHO010000240.1, read as the reverse complement.
AGAACTGGCCGCCGTCATCGGTTACATCGATGGTGCGGAGGAAGTAGGAAACCAGCGTGTCATAACTAACCACGGCGGGATCGAATTCGATTTTCACAGCTTCGCGGTGGCCTTGGTGGTTTTTGTAGGTGGGGTTTTCAAGGGTTCCGCCGGCATAGCCAGAGACCGTCGCGGTAACGCCCTTCACCTTGTCGAAATCGCTTTCAACGCACCAGAAGCAGCCGCCTGCAAATATCGCGGTTTCGGCTTTGGCTGGTTGGCCGGTCGCGCCAGACAGCATCAACAACGCGGCCAGGACTACTTGTTTCATGGTCTTCTCCAATTTGGAGAATTTCTATTCCTTGACCGGCGGACAAGCCAATCAAGAGAATACAAATGCGCGTGATGACGCCCCTGCCGTTTTGCAAGCCCGCCCAGAATGCCACTTCGCGTTCGCGGGGCGCGGCGCGTTCGGCGCGGGCCTGGGCTTTTTCTTCGGCAGCCTGTTCAGTTGCCACAGTCCGGGCAGCGGCTCTCCTGAACAGTTTCTCGTAGGCTGACCCGCTCGCTACTCGACGATTTTCCAGTATGAGTCTTTGCGAACGACCCGTCCGCTTCGAAAGGTGTAGAAGTCGCAACCCTGCACCCTGACCTTTTCACCATTCAGCTTTGTGCCAGTGAGAAGCCATTTGGACATTCCACA
>JANMHO010000325.1:0-8341 GCA_031375195.1 Rhodobiaceae bacterium | reverse complement strand
GCTCAGAGTTTTGGCAATCTTGTCATCAACGAAGGTGATGAGATCGTTCTTTCCATCCTGGAGCATCATTCAAATATCGTGCCCTGGCATTTCCACCGGGAGCGGCGGGGAGCCGTCATCAAATGGTCGCCCATTGATGATGACGGCAACTTCCTGATTGACGAGTTTGAGAAGCTCCTCACATCCCGCACAAAAATTGTCGCCATAACCCAAATGTCGAATGCGCTCGGCACCATAGTTCCCATCAGGGAGGTGATCAAGCTTGCCCACGCGCGCGGCATCCCTGTGTTGATCGATGGCAGCCAAGCCACCGTTCACATGAAGGTCGATGTCCAAGCGCTTGATGCGGATTTCTTCGTGTTCACCGGCCACAAAACCTATGGCCCCACGGGAATAGGCGTTCTCTATGCCAAGATGGAACATTTGAACCGCATGCCACCCTATCAGGGGGGCGGCGAGATGATTAACGAAGTCACCATGGAAGGCATTACCTACAACAATCCGCCGCATCGCTTCGAAGCGGGAACACCTGCCATTGCTGAGGCCATAGGCCTTGGAGCCGCCCTCGATTACATGACGGCAATCGGCCTCGACAGCATCGCCGTCCATGAAAACAGCCTCCGCGATTATGCCACCCAGCGCCTTTCAGAAATCAACTCGCTCCGCATCTTTGGCCGCGCCAAGAACAAGGGGGCCATAATCTCCTTCAATATGAACGGCGCCCATGCCCATGATGTGGCAACGGTGATTGACCGGGCAGGGGTGGCGGTGCGCGCCGGCACCCATTGCACCCAGCCCCTGCTGCAGCGTTTTGGCGTCACCGCCACCTGCCGCGCCTCATTCGCCATGTACAACACCCATGAAGAAGTTGATAAGCTGGCGGAAGCCCTTATCTCTGCACAAAGGATATTCCTGTGACAGACCTTGCAACTGACAACGCCCCAAACCCCTCCGCCATCCCTGCCGGGGAATTAACCAGAATGACCGACGACATCGTCTTGGCCCTCAAAACCGTTTACGATCCGGAAATCCCGGTTGATATATATGAGCTGGGCCTCATCTATAAGGTTGATATTGATGATGATCGCAACGTGGCGATTGAAATGACACTAACGGCTCCCGGTTGCCCCGTGGCGGGTGACATGCCAGGTTGGGTCGAAAACGCTGTTTCAACCGTGGCGGGCGTGGCCTCAGCCAAGGCAAACCTGGTGTTTGATCCGCCCTGGGATCACAGCCGGATGTCAGACGAGGCCCGTGTCGCTATGAATATGTGGTAGGATAGGAATATGGCTCAAGCAACGCTCCGTCCCCGGCCCAAAGCCATGTCGCTCACCGATGCGGCGGCTGAGCGCGTGCGGCAGATAATTTCCAAGTCCGATCAACCGGTTTTGGGCCTCCGCGTTGGAGTTAAAAATGGCGGCTGCGCCGGCATGGAATACACCATGGAATGGGCCACCGAGCAGAAGCCATTCGATGAAGTGATTGAGGACAAGGGTGTCAAGGTTCTTATTGATCCCAAGGCCATTCTGTTCCTGCTCGGAACGGAGATGGACTACCAAACCTCGACCTTGAAATCCGGTTTCACCTTTAACAATCCCAACCAAACCTCGGCCTGCGGCTGCGGCGAAAGCGTCCAACTGAAACAGGCAGAGGCCGCAGTTTGAGCGTAAGTGCGGAATTCAAGGAATTCCTAGTTGAGCAGATGGAAGGTTTTGGCCCGGTAACGATCCGCGCCATGTTTGGCGGCGCGGGCGTTTATCACAACGGGCTGATGTTTGCCCTTGTCGACAATGAAACGCTCTATTTGAAGGTTGACGACAGCACACGGCCAGCCTTTGAGGCCGAGAACCTGCCGCCTTTCACCTATCAGGCGAAGGGCGGGAAGAAGATGGTCATGGCATATCACCGCATGCCGGAGCGGTGCCTGGACGACATCGATGAAATGACGCGGTGGTGCCGCATGGCCTTCGGCGTGGCGCTGAAAGCCGCGGCGAAAGGGAAGCCCAAGAAATAGGCTGGAAATTTTTTCCAGTTGTGGCATTCCGGGGGCTTCGGAACCGGGGATTTTCGCATGGCCTTGTCTCGGGCAGATAGACGTTCCTTCGACCTTCGCTGGCAGCGCAGCCATGCTGATCTGTTTCAGCCTCTGGAACGCCTCTATGGCGCAAACCCGGAATTTGAACGCAGGCTTAGGAAACTGCTTCTGGCCCGCTGGAGCGAGCGCCCGGCCGAGTTGAAAGACCTTGATTTGCAACGGGACTTGCAGCCCGGCTGGTTCCTGTCTGAAAACATGGTTGGCTATGTTTTCTATGTCGACCGCTTCGCTGGAACCTTCAACGGTGTGCTTGACCACGTCGATTACCTTGATGATCTCGGCATCACCTACGTTCACTTCATGCCCTGCCTGAAACCAAGGCCTGGCGACAGTGACGGAGGCTACTCCGTGATGGACTACCGCGCCATCAATCCACAGCTTGGCGCCATGGCCGATTTCGAGAAGGTGGCCAAAACGCTGCGCCACAGGGGGATGAGCGTGTGTGTGGATCTGGTTTTGAACCATACCGCCAAGGAGCATGAATGGGCCGTAAAGGCCCAAGCCGGCGAAGCGGGTTATCAGTCCTATTATCACATGTTCGAGGATGAGCGGGAGACGCTGGACTACGAGCAAACACTCGTGGAAGTTTTCCCCAATGACGCGCCGGGGAATTTCACTTTCTACCCCGGCTTCGGCAAATATGTCTGGACCACTTTCAATGAACACCAATGGGATTTGAACTGGGCTAACCCGGATGTATTTCTCGAAATCGTCGACATCATGCTCAATCTCGCCAACCGGGGTGTTGACTGCCTTCGGCTGGACGCCGTGGCCTTCATGTGGAAGCAGCTGGGCACCAATTGCCAGAACCTGCCGCAGGTCCATGACCTTCTGCAGGCCCTGCGGGCCGCCACACGCATCGCGGCACCCGCCCTTATTCACAAGGCCGAAGCCATCGTGGCGCCGCGTGACCTCGTGCCCTATTTGGGCGTCGGGCGGCATCGGGGCAGGGAGGCCAATCTCGCCTATCACAACAACCTCATGGTGCATTTCTGGTCGTCGCTCGCCAGCCGCAAGACCGCGCTGATGACCCACACGCTGAAAACCCATTTCCCGGAGTGTTTCCGCAATGGCTGCTGGGCGACATACATTCGCTGCCATGATGATATCGGTTGGGCCATCACGGAGGAGGATGGTGCCGCCATTCCCCATGTGTCCGGCCCCGGGCATCGCAAATTCCTGGCCGATTTCTACGCCGGCAAGCATCCCGGTTCATTCGCCCGAGGCGGCATATTTCAGGAGAATGCCGAGACGGGCGACCGGCGCAACAGCGGCACCTTCGCCAGCCTTGCCGGATTGGAGTCGGCGATTGAAAGTGGCGACGGGCAAGCCATCGCCACGGCGATTGACCGCATGCTCATGGGGCTGGCGCTGATTGCTTCCTTTGGCGGCCTGCCCTTGCTCTACATGGGTGATGAAATCGGCCTGACCAACGATTACGCCTTCGCTGACGAACCAGCCCATGCCCATGACAATCGCTGGATGCACCGTCCAAGGATGAACTGGGCAAGACAAGGCTCTCCCCAGTTGAAAATATTCGAGGGCACGAAACACATTGTCAGGCGCCGGAAGTCCCTGGGACACCTTGCAGCCAGCAATCCAACACAGATTCTTGAACCTCAAAATCAGTCGATTTTTGCGTTTCTGCGCATGGGTGACGAGGGGCCGTTGCTTGGCATCTTCAACTTCAGCGAGCTATGGCAAAACCTGCCAGCAGCGTTTGCCCGGAGTCACGGAATAGAAAGATTTCACGATGCCTTGAGTGATGCAAGTGTGCTGACCCCGGACGACCAGCTTCAGATCCCGCCCTATGGCAGGATATGGCTGGTTTGATCGGTTACTTCCGCATCAGGAACGCGGGCATGTTGCCTTGATGGAAACCACCCACGTCTGGAGCGTCTTCAAGCTGGCGGGCGGGCCGTGGATGCCGCGGCGCTGGTGCCGGGGAAGGCCTTTCCGCATGGGGCCTTGGCGCTTCTACAGGCTTGGCCGCTTCAGGCTTCTCCCTGTGGCGGGTCCGCGGCGCGCGCTTTTCGCGGGCCGGTGCTTCGCCAACATCTTCAACCGTAACAATGTCGAAGTATTCAATTTCCTGTTTGATCAGCGCTTCAATGGCGCGAACATGCTTGGCTTCCTCGCGGGTGACCATCGTGAAGGCGTGGCCCTCACGTCCAGCACGTCCCGTGCGGCCAACCCGGTGCACATAGTCTTCCGCGTGGATTGGCACATCGTAATTGAACACATGGCTCACTTCCGGAATATCCAGCCCGCGCGCCGCCACATCTGAGGCAATGAGATAAGTCACCTCATTGTTGCGAAACGCCGCCAGCATCTTGAGGCGCGCCGATTGGTCCATGTCACCGTGCAGGGCACCGGCGCTGAAGCCGTGCCTCTTCAATGACTTTTCAAGGAGCGCCACGGTGGTTTTGCGGTTGGCGAACACGATGCCGTTCTTCACATTGGTTTGCGTGCGCAGCAGAATGCGCAACGCATCGCGCTTCGGCGCGGCTTCATGAGGAACCTTTACCAGGCGCTGTTCTATGGTCGCGGCGGTTGAGCTTGGGGCACTCGCTTCAATGCGAACCGGATTATGCAGGAACTGCGTCGTCAAGCGATGAATTTCGGGCGGCATGGTGGCCGAGAAAAACAGGGTCTGCCGGGTGAAGGGCAAAAGCTTGCAGATTTTTTCAATGTCCGGAATGAAGCCCATGTCCAGCATGCGGTCGGCCTCGTCAATGACCAGCATCTCAATGCCGGTAAGCAAAAGACCGCCGCGTTCCATGTGATCAAGCAAACGCCCAGGCGTTGCGATGACCACATCTGCCCCGCGATTGATTTTGACAGCCTGCGGTTCAAACGCCACGCCACCGATGAGCAGGGCAACGGTCAATTTGTGCTGGGCACCCAAGGTCTCAAATGCTTCATGCACCTGGGCAGCCAGTTCCCGTGTGGGTTCCAAAATCAGGGTGCGCGGCATCCGGGCCTTGGCGCGTCCCTTCTCCAGCATGGTTAACATGGGCAGCACGAAGGCGGCAGTCTTGCCGGATCCGGTTTGCGCAAGGCCCAGCACGTCTTTGCGCTGCAGGGCATGGGGGATGGCCTGCGCCTGAATGGCGGTCGGCGTGGTGTAACCAGCAGCCGTAATGGCTTCGAGTACTTTGGGGCTAAGCCCGAGTTCAGTAAAATTCATCTAGTGTTGAAAGACCGTTCTGGCGATTGGGAGTTCGTGGAGCGCCCTGGGCCGTATCGCCACATCCGGGGCGCGCTATCTGATCCGCCCATTAGGAGCTTTCGGCCCAAAAGTCAATTATTTAGCATATTAACATTATGAAAGAAAAAGGCGGACATTGCTGCCCGCCCCAGTTTGCTACGCATGGGAGGTTAATTGCTTTCACCCAGGAATTTATCAAGCGCGCCGCCAATAGCGCCACCCACAATGGGGGCAACAATGAACAACCATAGCTGTTGCAATGCCCAACCACCCTCAACGACCGCCGTAGCTATTGATCTGGCCGGATTGAGCGAAGTGTTCGCTACAGGAATGCTCATGATATGCATCATGCACAGTGTTAGGCCAATCGCAACCGGGGCCATGTTTCCAGCGCCATTTACCCGTGTAACGCGGCAAATGAGGAACACAAAGAGCCCCGTCTGGACAATCTCCATCAGCAAGGCGGCAATCAGGGGATATCCCCCGCCTGAATGCTCGCCATAGCCGTTCGACGCAAATCCTGCGGGAAGCGCACCCTTGCTGGCGAGAATGAGGGCAAAAAACAACGCCGAAGCGACACCGCCTGCCACCTGCGCGATGATGTAGCCCACAACTTGGGATTTTTCGAACCGACCAGCCGCAACCAACCCCAGAGTGACCGCAGGATTGAAGTGCCCTCCTGAGATGGGCCCCATCGCATAGGCCATGCCCATCACCGCGATGCCAACTGCGATCGCCACACCAAGTCCAGCGGCGTTGCCGGATATCAGGGCGGCGCCAAGCACCGCGGAAACCAGCGTGAATGTTCCAATTGCTTCGGCAACAAATTTTTTTGTCGTCGTCATCAAACTCCCCATTTTTAGCGTGGCGCTGACCATGCCCGATTCGGATAGGCTTGTCACACCGTGTGATATTCATTGAAAAGAGGGCTTTCAAGACTGGCAATTTGCGGTTAGCTTCAAGCCATGAAGACGATCACGCGAATACCCTCCGTCGACACACCCAATCTTGTGGTGTGTGAAATGATTCCACATCATGCCAAGGGTTTTGCCGGCTTCATGACGCAGCCCCGTTACCAACGCTACACCTCGGTCCGGCTGCGTACAGAAGCCGACGTAAAAGTTTTCGTTGCGCGTTCCATCTCAAGGCAAGGCGATGAGCGCCGCAATGTCTTTCATCTTGCGGCCGAAGAACGTTCTTCGGGAGAGGCCATTGGCGATGGTTTCATGATTGCGCAACAGGGCCGTGTCTATGAGGTAGGTTGGGGTGTCCATCCAGCCATGTGGCGCATGGGGTTCGGCACCGAAATTGGCCAGGCGCTACTCGGCCTCAGTTTCGAGCGGCTGAATGCCAAGCGCGTGTGGTGCAAAGTCGTGAGCGCCAACATCGCATCTGCCAGATTGGCCAAGCGAATCGGCATGGAACTCCAGGAGCCGCTCGCCGACTATCCACTAGGCGATGGTCGCGTCGAGGCCGTTGATGTCTATGCCATGGCATCAGAAGAGTATTTTGAGCGTTCTTACTGAGGTTTCTCATGAATAGACCAGCTATACCCCTCCGCGCCCGTCGTGACGAAGGCGCCACCCCACTCATGAAAAACTGGTACCTGAAATCGGAAACCGGACCGCTAAAGGATGTTTTGCTCGGACCTTCCGAAAGTTTCCGCTGGATGGGATTGGAGAACGCCCATTGGTCTTCGCTGGTGCGCGATACAATTCGGAAGGGCTACAAGTTTGACAAACAGTTGGCCATGCGCCAGCACCGCGAGATGGTGGATGCATATCATGAGGCGGGCGTCACCACGCACGTCCTGCCGATCGACATGAACAACCCTTATCAGGTCTATGCGCGCGACAGCTCATTCATGACGCCCTATGGCGCCGTGATCTGCCAATTGGCAAATCCCCGCAGACGCGGCGAATATGCGGCGGTGCTGCGCTTCTACCTCGAAAATGATATTCCGGTTTACGACATGATTTCCGCCGGAAATTTTGAAGGCGGCGATTTCAATATCATTAAGCCGGGCATGGCGCTGGTGGGCTATACCGACCACCGTACGGAAGAAGTTGCGGCGCGCCAGGTGGCCGACTGGTTTGTGAAGGAGGGTTGGGAAATCAAGTTCGCACCCCTTGACCAGTTTTATGTTCACATCGATCTTATGGTCTGCATGCTCAATGAACATTGCGCCGCGGTGTGCCTCGAAACCACCGAGGACGACGTCGTCCGATGGCTGAAATCCAAGAAGATCGAGATCATTCCTGCCTCGTTCAAGGAAACCATGGCGCTGGGTTGCAATGTTGTAGCCCTGGGCAATGACGCTGTCCTGTCCACCCTTGGAGCGACCGACCTGAACGCAAACATGCGGGCCGCAGGCTTCAAGGTTTATGATCCGGACATGAGCATGTTCGTTCAGGCCGGCGGTGGCGTTCATTGCATGTGCCAGCCGCTGCGCCGTGAAGCAGCGTAAGGTTTCCGTCATAGGCGCTGGTCCGGCAGGCCTTATGGCGGCTGAAGTTTTGGCAAGGGGTGGTGCGGAAGTCACGATCCTTGACCACATGCCAGCGCCAGCGCGCAAATTTCTGCTGGCGGGCAGGGGTGGCCTCAATCTCACCCACTCCGAGCCACTCGAAACCCTTCTCACCCGCTATGGCGACGCGAAGGAGTTCTTGGAACCGGCGATCCGCGCTTTCCCGCCGGAAGCCCTCATCGTCTGGTGCAACGAACTTGGCATAGAAACCTTTGTGGGCAGCTCCGGTCGTTTATTCCCAAAACAAATGAAGGCCTCTCCGCTGTTGCGCGCCTGGCTGCGGCGCTTGCAAAGCCTTGGCGTGACGTTGAGAATCCGAACGCGGTGGGAGGGCTTTGACGGCACGCCGACGATCCTTGCCATGGGTGGCGCTAGTTGGCCGCACTTGGGGTCAGACGCTGCCTGGGTGCCCGTGCTGCGTGCAGCTGGCATCAGGGTCAACGGTTTCAAGCCCGCCAACAGCCGGTTCCTCGTCAATTGGACGCCGCTGTTTCGCGACCGTTTCGCC
>JANMHO010000308.1:0-2086 GCA_031375195.1 Rhodobiaceae bacterium | reverse complement strand
GCCGCTTCGCCCGCGCTTGGCGCCGCCTGCTCTCGGCACGGTCGATGACGGCTTGCTGGCGGCCTTCTTCTTGGCCAGGTCATCGTCGCGGTCAATCGTGCCGCCCGCCATGATCTTCTTCACTTCTTCGCCCGAAAGGGTTTCAAACTCCAGCAGCGCCTTGGACACGGCATGAAGTTCAGCCCGGTGCTTCAGCAATATTTTCTTGGCGGTCGCTTCACCGGTTTGAATGAGATCGCGAACGGCTTCATCGATAAGCTTGGCTGTTTGATCCGACAGGTTCTTGGTCTGCGTCACCGAATGACCCAGAAACACTTCCTGCTCGTTGCCGTTGTAACGCACCCGGCCCAGCTTGTCCGACATGCCCCATTCGGTCACCATGGCGCGCGCCAGCTGCGTTGCCATCTGGATGTCGCCAGAAGCGCCATTGGTCACATTCTTTTCGCCGCCATGGATAAGTTCTGCTTCGCGGCCGCCAAACAGGACAGCCAGGCGGGAATTGCACCATTCGCGCGTGTGGCTGTGGCGATCGCCTTCCGGCAAGTTCATCGTCACGCCAAGGGCGCGCCCACGGGGAATTATGGTGACCTTGTGCAAGGGATCATAGGGAACAACGAGGCCAACAATGGCGTGTCCCGCTTCATGATAGGCTGTATTGCGGCGCTCTTCTTCGCTCATCACCAGCGTGCGGCGCTCGGCACCCATCATCACCTTGTCTTTGGCATGCTCAAACTCAGCCTGCGTCACCATCCGCTTGTTGCGCCGCGCCGCAAGAAGGGCTGCCTCATTCACCAGATTAGCAAGGTCGGCGCCCGAAAATCCAGGCGTGCCACGGGCAATCACGCGGGCATCAATGTCTGGCGCCAAGGGCACATTCTTCATGTGCACTTTGAGAATTTGTTCGCGGCCCTTCACGTCGGGATTGGCCACCACAATCTGCCGGTCAAAACGGCCGGGACGTAAGAGTGCCGGATCAAGGACGTCGGGGCGGTTGGTCGCCGCCACAAGGATCACGCCCTCGTTGGCTTCAAAGCCGTCCATTTCAACCAGCAACTGGTTGAGCGTTTGCTCGCGCTCGTCATTGCCGCCGCCAAGGCCTGCGCCACGGTGCCGGCCAACGGCGTCGATTTCATCAATGAAGATGATGCAAGGCGCGTTCTTCTTGGCCTGCTCAAACATGTCCCGCACGCGAGAAGCGCCAACGCCTACAAACATTTCGACAAAGTCAGAGCCGGAAATCGTGAAGAAGGGAACATTGGCCTCGCCGGCAATGGCGCGCGCCAGCAGGGTCTTGCCCGTTCCCGGAGGGCCAACCAGCAAGGCGCCCTTCGGAATTTTGCCGCCAAGACGCTGAAACTTGTGCGGGTCTTTCAGGAAGTCAACGATCTCAACCAGATCTTCCTTGGCTTCATCAACGCCCGCCACATCATCAAACGTCACGCGGCCATGCTTCTCGGTCAAAAGCTTTGCCTTCGACTTGCCAAAGCCCATGGCCTTGCCGGAACCCGATTGCATCTGCCGGATAAAAAATATCCACACCCCAACCAGCAACAACATCGGCAGCCAGTAGATCAGCGCATTGCTGAGAAGTGAATCACCCTGGGGCGGGCTGAAGCTGACCTCAACGCCCTTGGCGCGCATGCTCTTGATATCTTCTTCAATCGGGTAGCCGTAGGAATAAACAGTCTTGCCGTCGGCCAGTTTGCCGGTGATGGTTTGCCCCGCGAAATTCACGGATTTTATCTCGCCCGCATTCACCCGCTCAAAGAATTGCGAATAACTGGCTTCCTTGTCGGCGGCACCGCCCACTTGCCCCTGGAACAGGCTGAAAAGCGCGAACAGCAAAAGTGCGATGACAATCCAAACTGCAAAATTACGGAACTGGTACAAATTATCCCTCAAATCTCTCAGGCGCAGATCTTGCCGCCCAAGTATTCAACCTAAACGTGAATAGTAACATAAGATGTGATTAAGCCAATTCCAAGCATGCTGCTATCGTAAATAACGTATAAATTTTACCGAAACACCCTCCCCGAGGCTTAAATGGGGCGCCACGGCATTGTTTTCACACAACAACGCGACTGGC
>JANMHO010000231.1:0-5477 GCA_031375195.1 Rhodobiaceae bacterium | reverse complement strand
TTCATAAAGCTCCATGGGTGTTCCCACCTGCTGAACCACGCCAGCCTTGAGGACCACAATGCGGTCAGCCATTGTCATGGCCTCAACCTGGTCATGCGTCACATAAATCATGGTGGTATTCGGCAAGTCGCGCTTCAGCTTGGCGATCTCCATGCGCATTTGAACCCGCAATGCGGCATCCAGGTTCGACAGGGGCTCGTCGAACAGAAACACTTTCGCGCCGCGAACGATGGCGCGCCCGATGGCGACGCGCTGGCGCTGGCCGCCAGACAGGGCCTTCGGCAGCCGCGTGAGATAGGAGGTGAGCTGCAGCATTTCGCCGACGGCCTCAACCTTCTTCTTTATCTCGGCGCGGCTGAGGCCCTGGTTTTCGAGCGCAAAGCCGATGTTCTCAAACACGCTCATGTGCGGGTAAAGAGCGTAAGACTGGAACACCATGGCGATGCCGCGCTTTGACGGCGGCACTTCATTGACAACCGCATGATCAATTTCAAGCGTCCCCGAGGTGACGCTGTCGAGGCCCGAGATGGAGCGCAGCAAGGTTGACTTGCCGCAGCCCGAGGGGCCCACAAACACCATGAACTCGCCGGACTTGATGTCCAGGTTGATGTCCTTCAGGATTTGAACGGCGCCATAGGATTTGTTGAGATTGGTGAGCTTGATATCAGCCATGATTAGCCTCCCTTGACCGAGCCGGCGAGCAGGCCGCGCACGAAGTAGCGTTGCAGTGAGAAGAATACGGTGAGTGGAACGATGATGGTAACAAAGGCGGAAGCGGTGAGAATTTCCCAATTGCCGCCGCGCGAACCCAGCAGGGCGTTGAGCTTGCCAGTGAGCACGAGCTGGTCTTCGCCGCTGCCCAGGAACACGATGGCCACGAGCAGGTCATTCCATACCCAGAGGAACTGGAAGATGGCAAAGGAGGCCAGCGCCGGAAAAGTCAGCGGCAGAATAATCCGGCGGAAAATCTTGAAATCATTGGCGCCATCGATCTGGGCGGATTCAATCAGGTCCTTCGGCAGGCCCGCGATATAGCTGCGGAGCAAGTAGATGGCGAAGGGCAGGCCGAAGCCGGTGTGTGCCAGCCAGATGCCAAGATAGGTTTTGGACGGCACGCCCATGAAGGTTCCCGCCGCATTGTAGAGTTTCAAGAGCGGAATAAGCGACATTTGCAGGGGCACAACCAGAAGACCCACAATGATTGCAATGATCAGGCCGCGGAACGGCAGCTTCATCCAGGCCAGCGCATAGGCGGCGAAGGCCGCAATCAGTATGGGGATGATGGTCGCCGGAATGGTGACCGTGAGGGAGTTCACAAAAGAACGCCCAATGCCCTGCGAGAACAGCACGGTTTCATAGTTTTCGGTGGTGAAGCGCGGCGGCTGCGACGAAATATAGAATACACGGCCGCCACGATCATTCTCAAAGGCGGCGGGCGATGAAAGCACATAGGCGCCATCAACATTCACGGTCAGGGTTTGGCCGCCCTCAAGTTCAACAGTTGATCCCGCTGGATTCGCCCCCGGCGTCTGCACCTTGGTGCCGAAGGCCGAAACCTTGCCTGAAACGGCGTCCGCCCCTTCAAAGAGATTGCCTTCGATAACGAACTTGCCGTCTTTTTCAATCTGGTCCGCCTTGCCCTTCATGCGGCCCACCTGGCTGCGGTCAGCGCTGGAAAGTGCTGTCCACCAGCCGGAGGCCGCAAGCTGGTTCTTGTCGCGAAGCGAGGAGATGAGAAGACCTGCCGTAGGCAACGTCCACAGGGTGATGATCACAAGCACCGCGAGATGCAGGGCAAAACGCGAAGGTTCGAGGGAAAATTTCCTGAACATGTCAGTGGCCTCCCTGCTCGGCGTTGGCCTGGCGAATGTTCCAGATCATGATGGGAAGAACCGCAACCATGATGACAATGGCGATGGCGGCGCCGCGGCCGAAGTCGCCGCCGCCGCGGAACATCCAGTCAAACATCAGGTTGGCCAGCACTTGCGTGTTCCACTGGCCGTTGGTCATGGTCAAGACGATGTCAAACACCTTGAGCACCAGAACGGTGATGGTGGTCCACACCACGATGATGGTTCCCATGATTTGCGGCACCATGATGCGGTAGAAAATCTTGAAGGGGCCTGCGCCGTCAATGGTGGCGGCTTCCAGCGTGTCCTCGGGAATGCCGCGGAGTGCCGCACCCAGAATGACGGTGGCAAAACCGGTTTGAATCCAGATGAGGATGACCATGAGAAAGAAATTGTTCCAGAAGGGCAGGGCTATCCACACCTGCGGATCGCCGCCGAAATAGGTGATGATGGCATTGAGAATGCCTATCTGCTCCTGGCCTTCGCCGCGAAAGTCATAGACGAATTTCCAGATGACGCTGGCGCCGACGAAGGAGATGGCCAGCGGCAGGAACACTAGCGAGCGGGCAAGGTTGCCCCACCATATGCGGTCAGTGAGCACCGCGATGATCAAGCCAAAAAAAGTGCAGGCAGCGGGCACCACCAGCAGCCATATGAGGTTGTTAAAAATAGATTGCCGGAACTGGGCGTCGCTGAAGGCCCAGGCATAGTTGGCAGTTCCCACGAAATTTTCCCCTGCCTTGTCGTGGAAGGAAAGCCAGATGGTTTGAATGACCGGAAAGATGAGGTAGACGGTGAGCAACAGGAGGGCAGGACCCAGGAACAGCCACGGCCTGATGCTGGATTGGATCTTGAGATTGCGGACAGCGCTGGCGTCGTTGCTGGCATCGGCGGGAAAGATCCGGTCGAGCAGCCAGTTGGAGCCATAGAAATAACCAAAGCACCCGCCAACACCTACAATGATGGTTATGAAGGCATAGAGAATCTGGGCTGTCATAGCTGTCACTCCGCGAGAATTGCATGCACAGAAAAAGTTGCCCCGGGCCGGTGGCGCGCGTTCCACTTGGGTGACTCCACCCAAGTGGAAAGAATTCGCGCCAGATTATCAATTTGGAGCATGTTGTTGCCGGCAAAGTCATAAAAACTTTGCCGCAACATGCTTCCAACCCGGAGCCATGTCGTCAGGGCCGGGAGGAGCCCTGCTTACTTGATGGCGTCCCAGGCCTTCTGAATTTCAGCAGCCGTATCAGCCGATGATTTGCCGCCGACGAAATCCACCATGCCGGTCCAGAATGCGCCTGCGCCGATCTTGCCGGGCATCAGGTCCGAGCCATCGAAGCGGAAGGTTGACGCGGTTGCCATGATTTCACCCTGTTTGCGGGCTGCGTCGCTGGCATAGGCGGCGGGATTGGCCGACTTGAGCGGTGTCAGGAAGCCGCCATCGGCCATCCAGAGTTCATGGGCGAGCGGCAACTTCAGGAATTCGATGAAGGCGCGCGCGGCTTTTGAGTCGTTTGTAATTGTGAAGAGGGTTCCCGCGCCGAGGACCGGCTTGCCAAGGTCAGCCTTGGAAGCATAGGTCGGGAAGTAGAAGAAGTCCGCATCCTCACCCATCTTGGTGCCTTCCGGGAAGAAAGAGGGGATGAAGGACGCCTGATGGTGCATGTAGCATTTGGGCGGTGTTGTGAAGAGGCCTTTGGGGCTGTCACGGAAATCCGTTGAGGCAACACCTGCCGCACCACCGTCCACATAGGCATCGTTCTTGGCAAAGGACCCGAAGATGTCGAGCGCGCCAATGACGGCGGGGTCAGTGAATTTCACCTCATTGGTGACCCACTTATCATAGACGTCCGGGGTCTGGGTGCGGAGCATGATGTCTTCAATCCAGTCAGTGGCCGGCCAGCCCGTTGCGCCGCCTGAGCCCAGGCCGATGCACCAGGGCTTGCCGCCGTCGGCCACGATTTTATCCGAGAGAGCAATGAGCTCTTCCATGGTCTTGGGAACTTCATAGCCAGCGTCGGCGAAGTTTTCGGGGCTGTACCAGACGAGGCTCTTCACGTCGGTCTTGTAGGAGAAGCCGAGGAATTGCGGCTTGCCGTCCTTGTCCTTGGCGGTGCCGATGTCGACCCATGATTGACCGGCGCCATAGTTTTCAACCATCCAAGCCTTGTCAGCGTCGGTCAGCGGGGAGATAAGGCCTTTGCTTGCAAGGTCGGCAATGAGACCGGGCTGGGGCAGAATGGAAATGTTCGCCGGGCTGCCGGCCTGGGTGTCGATCACGACCTGCTGCTCATAGTTTTCAGACGAAGAATATTTTACGTCCGCGCCAGTGGCTTCGCGGAAATACTCCAGGACAACCTGGACGTGGGTTTCATCATCGCCGCGCCAAGGTCCGAAAATGGTGAGGGTCTCACCCTTGAGATCAAGCTTCTTGAGCTCGTCAAGATTGGCCCAGGTGAACTTGGCATCTTCGCCGGGCTTGTATTTGAGTTCGGCAAGCGCCGGGGTCGATACAAAAATGGCAGCAAGCGCTGCACCTAGAAATAGGCTCTTTTTCACGGTTAGTCCTCCCAGTTACACAAGGTTGCAGGCACGGAACTGCTGTCTTTGAGCTTTTTATTGATTTTTCCCAAAGCGCTTTGAATTTCTTAGCTATGACAATAACCACGTAAATCGTCAAGTATTATTTTACTTTTCATATTGCGGCACAGCAATAAACTGTCTCGTTTTATCGAAAATATTGAAAGCGCTTTGGAGTTGTGCCATGCTGGCGTTCATGAATCTCAAGCAGTTGGCCAAGCACCTCAATCTTTCGCAAACAACAGTAAGCCGGGCGTTGAATGGCTATCCTGAGGTGAATGCCGAGACGCGCCGCCGGGTGGATGAAGTTGCGCGGCGGGTCGGCTACCGCCCGAACCCCCACGCCATGCGATTGGCAACGGGAAGATCGCACGCCATTGGCCATGTGCTGCCGTCGGACCGGATGCTGCTGATTGATCCGCATTTCTCGGATTTCATTGCGGGCGCCGGCGATGTTTACAGCGTCAACGGGTTTGACGTGATGCTGCATGTCGGCGGCACCGAGGCTGAGGAAACAGTTTACAAACGCTACGCCCAGAGTGGCGCGGTCGATGGCGTTGTGGTCATGGGGCCGCGGCTGAATGACTTTCGCATTGCGCTGCTCAGAGAACTTGAGTTGCCGTTCATTGTGCATGGGCGCGCTGGCGATCTGGAGGAGGGCTATGCCTGGCTTGATATTGACAATCGCGGGGCGTTTCGGCAGGCCACCAAACTATTGACTGACCTCGGCCATCGGCGGATTGGCTTGATCAACGGCAATGAGGCCATGACTTTTGCGACACACCGCAGGCAAGGCTATGAAGATGCTTTGAAGGCCAGTGGCCTGAACGCTGATCCCGCCATCATGACAAGCGATGCGATGACGGAGGAGAATGGCTATTTGCAGACCAAAAGATTGCTGTCGTCGGGCAACAGGCCATCAGCCCTGCTGTTTTCGAGCATGCTCTTTGTTTCCGGCGCGATGCGCGCCGCCCATGAGCTGGACTTGCAGATTGGAACGGATGTTTCCCTGATCGCCCATGATGACGGCTTGCCATTCCTGAACGC
>JANMHO010000263.1:0-2648 GCA_031375195.1 Rhodobiaceae bacterium | reverse complement strand
GGCCCCACAAGGATGACGAACTCGCCATCTTCGATGGTGATCGAAACCCCATGGATGACTTTCTGCGCGCCATAGGATTTCCTGACATCAACAATGCCGACCGACGCCATGTGATTTCTCTCCCTGCGAATTGCTGGGGATATGTATAGGCGGAAAAAGCAGCGGGAGGGAATGCAAATGTTTTGCGGCAAGGCCCAAACCCCCCATGCTGCGGCGCGAACGCAGTGCGCCTCAGGGCGAAGGCGCTGGCAGGCGGTAGACCATCCGGCACTGGCCGTCATCAAACCCGCCGTCATCCGTGGCCATGCCGCGCACCAGGAATTGCGCCGCACTTTCGCTTTCAATCAGTGTACGGATGATGTCGTGAGGCCCGTCCGCGTTGATGCTCATGTCATGGACAAAGGCGCGCAGCCGCCCCTTGGCGGGCTTCACGGCAAAGCCCATGTTGTTGATGTCATCATGCTCCCAAACCAGTTGCCCGCGCATTTCCATCGGCGTGTTGGCCTTGCCCGCCACCGTATCGGCCTCGGGCGGAAGGGCCGCCACCATCACCGGAGCCTCCGGCAGCGCGATATTTTTGAGCGCCGAAGCACCGGGCTGAAATCCGTCAAGCGCCGCCAGCCGTTGGAGATAGGCGGCCGAGAGGCATGCCGCATCCGCGCCGCAAGGGTTGCGAATGGTTTTCACCCAGCTCCGCTGGTCGCTCTTCAGGCAGACGGCGCCCGCGCCCGCCGCCTCCAGCGCCACCACGTAATAACGGCCAAGATATTCATCAAGGCTTGAAAGTGCCGCATCGCCGCAGATGGTTTTCTCAATCGCGGTGCCAGCCTTGCCGCAATCGAAACTGGCGGCCAGGGCGGGGGAGGTGAATGTCGCGAGCAGGACGCAGATCGCAAAAGCGGTGTTGCGCAAAGCCAGGACTGCCGGTCGCGCATGGATAACACCCTTCCATTTTTCGCGGGGCGCGGGGAAAGACGCAGCGCTTGGCTCAGGCCAACTGGTCAAGATCCACCTCAAGCGCCGCCGCAAGCCTCTTCAATGTTCCCACGCCACCGGTTTTGTGTTTTGACTCAATAGCCGCAATCATCGGGCGCGAGACCTTGGATCGTTTCGCCAGCTCTTCCTGGGTGAACCCGCGATAGGCGCGCCAGATTTTAACCGGGCTTTCCCCGGCGAGGCGGCGCTCGGTGATTTCGAGCGGAATGAGCTCGTCCTGGCCGCGCGTCAGGCGGGCTTTCGCCGCGTCATAGGCCTTCACGTCAGCAAGCATCTCCGCATCGTCCATGAGTTTCTTCAGTTCCTCCATAGGCAGCACGGCGAACTCCTTGCCCCGGCGGGTGATTTTTTCAATGCGCATCAGTATATTCCTCCTCTCGGCCCAACTTCCAAAACCAGCATCACAAGGCGGTCATCCTGAAGCTCGTAAATAACACGCCAGTCGCCAACCCTGAGCCTATAGCCATCACGGCCCTGAAGCTTTGTGAGGTTGTTGTTCGGCGCATAGGGGTCAGCCGCAACCTCCCTGATCTTCGCCACAATCCGCTTCTGCCAATTCAGCGGCAGCCGCGCCAGGGCCTTGCCGAACGACTTGGTTGTGACAACCCGGTACATGGCTGTCTGTTACCATAAGAAACATTTTGGGTCAAGTGAAAAGTGTTTCTCATGGAAACAATTCTATCAAAGTGTGGGGAAGCCACCAAGGCTCCGTCCCCCACCCGTCATTCCCGCGAAGGCGGGAATCCCGCTTCCCTACAGCGCCATCTCGATTGTTTTCATGATCCTGTCTGTCTCCGACAGGTTCTTGATGATCTTCTGATAGTGCTTGATGTCGTCAAACGAGAGTTCGCGGCCCTTGCGGTCCTTCAGCCATTTTTGTGCGGCTTGATAGCCGCCGATATGGAAGTTCCAGGCAATCTCCGCCCCATATCCTCTAACCTCGTCATTCCCGTCCCCCACCTTTCCGTCATACCCGCGCAGGCGGGTATCCAACTATTCTGCTGCAATCCAAGTTGGGTTCCCGCCTGCGCGTGTGTGACGAAAATTAGAGAGGCCCACACTCCCCCAACTCTTCATGGCCGCGCTATTCAAATAAATCGGCGTGGCTCCCCGTGCGGTGAAGCGCCAGCACGGCTGGGTCATCCAGGTCATAGATGAGCAGCCAGTCGGGTTCGATGTGGCATTCCCAAAACCCCCGCCACTCCCCTGAAAGCATGTGCGGGCGGTTGCGGACAGGCAGAGGCGTGCCGCTTATCAGGAGGCCGGGAACGGCATTCAGCTTTCGCAATGCGGCGCCCCGCTTCGCCATGCGCTTGTAGTCTTTCTTGAAAGCCGAGCCGTACTCGATCCTTCTCACCGCTGGCGCTTCGCGCCGGTCTTCATGGCCATGGTGAACTCATCAAGGGTGTCGGCCCTCGCGTAAACCCGCCGCTTCGAAGGCTTCCGCGCATCGCGAAGCACCCCGGCGGTTTCCCGGTTGGGCACATGGAGCGAAAAGGGGATTCCGCCCTCTTCAACCACGGCCCGGTAGCTCATGTTGATGAAGGTGCTGTGGGAAACGCCAAGCCGCTTGAGGATAACTTCGGCATCCCGTTTCACTTTTGGCTCAATCCGGGCGCGCACGATATCCGACTTGCTGATGGCAACCATGA
>JANMHO010000251.1:0-1624 GCA_031375195.1 Rhodobiaceae bacterium | reverse complement strand
CCTCGTTTTTCCACAGAAGCTCGGATACAGGCTCAACCCGGTCGTCGCTGCCCACCTGCACCACGCAGCGCCAGCCGCGCTGCAGCGCCTTGGAAAGCTGGCCCGGCAGCACCTGCTCCCACGGCTTGTGTTCGAGATGATAAAACAGAACCTCTGTCATGCCTCCTTTCAGCCGATGCGCCAGCTGTTATCAAGCTGGAAATTTTTGCTTCGGGAATCATTTGCGGGTGGTATTCTGCCAGCAGGTTTGGGAGGCTCCACCAATGACAGTTCTGAAAGCGCTAGTGTTTGCCGGCGGCGTGTTGATGGCTGCCTCACCGACAAATTCCGCATCCCTTTGCAACTGCTGCGAAACTGGCACGGTTGAAATCTGCAAGGCAACATGCGCGGCGGTCACTTTGCCGGCTGGACAATGCGTGGTTATAATGGACTCCGGCGGAACCACTGAGATTGCCACGGGCGAAAACCCGCTCTATTCCATTTCCTTGCGCACGATGCATCTTGGAGGCGCCAAGCGCATGGAGCTGGAAGATTTCCGGCGGTTGCTGGAGGCGGCCAGAGCGGGCGTTGAGAAGGATCGCAAAGCGTCAATTGCTGACTTCAAACGCAAGAAGATTGATGCGGCGACAGCGGCAATCGCCGCCAAGCGCTATGAAGAAGCGATTGTGAATTACTATCTGGGACTTCGGGCCTACCGGGACAGCGCGAAACTGGCGGCCGAGCAGTAATCCGCCTCAGCGTCTCACGCCGGCATCGGCGCTGCCCTCGCCCCACGCTGCCAGGCCTTTAGGCAGAGGTATTCCATGATGAGTCCTGCGGCAGCGCCAGAGGTGATTTCGGCGTGGTCGTAGGGTGGGGATACTTCCACCATGTCCATGCCGATGAAATTTATGTCGGTGAGCTTGCGGATGACTGATGCCGCCTGGTGATAGGTGAGGCCACCGGGAATTGGGGTTCCGGTGCCGGGCGCGGCGGATGGATCAAGACAATCGATGTCGAAGGTCATATAGGCTTTTGATGTGCCGACCTGCTTCTTGATGACCTCTGCCAGTTGATCGGCGGTGGAGCCATGCACTTCATCGGCATAGATAATGCGAAAGCCCATGGTGGTTTCGCCCGTGAAGGTGGTCCGGATGCCGAGCTGGATGGATTTCCGTGGGTCGATCAGGCCCTCGCGCACGGCGTAACCAAACATGGTGCCGTGATCAATGCGGCCCCCATCATCCACTTCCACATCGCGGTGGGCATCGAAATGCACCAGCGCCAAAGGCCCATGCTTCTTGTGGTGTGCCTTGAGCAAGGGATAGGACACGTAATGATCGCCGCCGAGCGAGATCATTTCAGCGCCGGAACTCAGGATTTCAGCCGCGTGTTTTTCCAGGGCTGCAGGGAAATTTTCCTTGCGGCCCCAGTCGAAGAAGCAGTCGCCATAATCGATGACGGCAAGTGTTTCGAAGGGGTCAAACATCCACGGCCAAAATGGGCCCCAGGCGTTTTCGGCGGATGCCTTTCGGATGCCCTCGGGGCCAAAGCGCGTGCCGGGGCGATGGGATACGGACTGGTCAAAGGGAATGCCGGTAACCGCAATATCAACACCTGTGAGATCGCGGGTGTATTTGCGGCG
>JANMHO010000225.1:0-2778 GCA_031375195.1 Rhodobiaceae bacterium | reverse complement strand
CCGCAACGCGCGGCAGAAATATCTGGAGGCATTCGTTGATAATCTGGTGAACTGGGACTACGTCGAGGCAATGCACGCCAAGGCGTAACCTCGCCCATTTTGCTTTGAAAGACCATAGCCATGCCGTTGCTTAATCGCGCCATCGAGTTGCAGCCTGAAATTGCTGCCTGGCGGCGCGATTTGCACATGAATCCGGAACTCCTGTTCGATACCCAGAGAACTTCGGCTTTTGTGACGGACAAGCTCAGGGCTTTTGGATGTGACGAGGTGGTGACGGGGATTGGCCGCACGGGAGTTGTTGGCGTGATCAAAGGCCGCTATGGTGAAGGGTCCGTTGTGGGCCTGCGGGCCGACATGGACGCCCTGCCGATCACCGAAGAAACCGGCCTTGAATATGCTTCAAAAATTCCCGGCCGCATGCATGCCTGTGGCCATGACGGGCACACGGCCATGCTGCTGGGTGCTACACGCCACCTCTGCGAGACGCGAAACTTTTGCGGGTCCGTCGCTGTGATTTTCCAGCCCGCCGAAGAGGGTGGAGCCGGCGGTCTTGCAATGGTGAAAGACGGTTTGATGGAGCGCTTTGGCATTGATTCCGTCTATGGCCTGCACAATTGGCCGGGGCTTCCCGTCGGCCAATTTGCCCTTCGTGCCGGCGCACTGATGGCAGCAATGGATGTCTTCTCCATCACCATTCGGGGCAAGGGGGGACACGCGGCCAATCCGCATCTAACGATTGATCCGATTTTCATCGGCGGGCAGATTGTCAGCGCCCTGCAGGGCATCGCTTCACGAAACGCCGATCCGCTCGAATCCGTCGTGGTTTCGGTGACACAATTCAACGCAGGTGAAGCTCACAACGTCATTCCGCAGAACGCCAAGTTGGTTGGAACCATCCGCTCGCTGAAACGCGAGCTGCGCGACTTGGCCATGGCCAACCTGCGGCGCACCGCCGAAGGCGTCGCCGCGGCGCTGGGCGGAGAGGCCATCGTCTCGGACGAACAGATATTGCCTTATCCGGTGACCTTTAACCACGCGCGCGAAACAGCTGTTGCCGCCGCCGTGGCGCGGAATATTGCAGGCGAGAAGAGTGTCAATGACAACTTCCCTCCGGATATGGGCGCCGAGGACTTTTCCTTTATGCTCGAAGCAAGACCCGGAGCCATCATCCTCCTTGGCAACGGCGACACCGCATTTTGCCATCATCCGGCATTTGATTTTAACGACGAAGCCATTCCCCACGGCATCAGCTATTGGGTGCATCTTGCCGAAACTGTACTTGCATCAGGGGCTGCATGAATCCTGTTTCGGTTTTCGATGGCCACAATGATGTGCTGCTGCGGCTTTGGCTGAAGCCGGCGGGCGATACCGCGGCAGATTTCCTCAACGGTGACGGCAAGGGCCATCTGGATTTGCCGCGCATGAAGGCTGGCGGGTTTGCCGGCGGTTTCTTCGCGATTTTCGCGCCGGCGGAGAGCGAGGTTTTGCCCGATGACGATGACGTGAATCCGCCGCCGGCCGGGCAAATCTCCCAGCCCAACGCGCTGCGCAAAACCCTGGAAATGGCTTCCCTGCTGTTTCGCATCGAGGCCGCTTCGGCGGGGCGCTTCAAGGTTTGCCGGACTGCCGCCGAAATCCGGGCGTGCCTGGCGCAAGGCGTGATCGCCGCCGTGTTTCACATCGAGGGGGCGGAAGCCATTGATGAGAAATTCAAGGTTCTCGATGTGCTTTATGAAAGCGGCTTGCGTTCGCTGGGGCCGGTGTGGAGCAGGCCCAATGTTTTTGGGAATGGCGTTCCGTTTCGCTTTCCATCGACGGGCGATACGGGCGACGGGCTGACGGAGGTTGGCAAAGACCTCATCCGCTATTGCAATGAACGGCGGATACTCATTGATTTGTCTCACTTAAATGAAAAAGGTTTTTGGGACGCGGCGAAGCTGAGCATAGCTCCACTGGTGGCCACCCACTCCAATGCCCATGCGGTTTCCGCCTCGTCGCGCAACCTGAACGACGACCAGATCAAGGCCGTTCGTGACAGCGGCGGCGTGATCGGCCTGAATTTCGCCACGGGGTTCCTGCGCGAAGATGGCCGCTGGAGGAGCGATACGCCGCTCGACATCATGCTGCGCCATCTGGATCATCTGCTCAGGGTTGCGGGCGAGGATTGCGTGGCGCTGGGGTCCGATTTTGATGGCGCGAAGATTCCCTCGGCAATCGGCGATGCCGCCGGCTTGCCAAACCTGATCGCCGCCATGCGCGAAAAACAATATGGCGAGGCCCTGATCGCCAAGATCGCGCAGGGGAACTGGCTCAATGTGCTGGAGCGGACCTGGGACTAAAGCCTGTTCGTGCTAGGAATGAATGATTGCAGGAGGTTCGCCCTTGAGCACACAAGCAACTCTCGCCGTGAATGTCAGCCACGACAGCCAAGAATGCGTTTGGTATGTGCTGTCGTCAGATATACCGGGCCTGCATGCGGAGGCCGAAACGCTGGACGAATTGATCGTCGTGATTTCCGATGTGGCCCCGGATTTAATTGTTGCGAACATGTCGGACACCGCGTCTGATACGGCCATCCGTATTCAACACGTGGTCAACACCAAGCCCGCTCGTACCGCCTGAATGAGTTCCAAACTCTATCATAATCATTTTCTGGAGAGGCCAAGATGAAAAAATACATCATACGTGCGGCTCTTCATGACGAAACAAACGAAGGTTGGATATGGACAACCGAGCATCCCTCAAGGACTGTGGTGCGCATAGTTGGAGCCGATGGAA